>NZ_JASJOJ010000033.1:0-50941 GCF_038519165.1 Photobacterium sp. SP02 | reverse complement strand
ACTGCCAGCGAACCTGCCAATAGAACCTGAAAGACAACACCCCATCCGAAAAAATACCACTGGGCGGCAAAACAGCTCGAGTGAGCCTTCCCCAAAAATCAGATAATACGTTGCTGGGATTGCGCGTCGAAAAACACCGCTTTTGACAGATCGATGTGGAAATGCATGGTTTCGCCGACCTTAGCCTCATAGTCCGGTGAAATGCGGCACGCCACTTCCTGACCGTTCATGGTGACCATAGCAATGGTGTCCGGGCCTGTCGGTTCCAGCACATCCACGGTCAGCGGTAGCGTGGTGCAGCCCTCGCCTTCCACCAGCTGCTCAGTGATGTTTTCCGGACGCAGCCCGATCACAATCGACTGACCATCGCGTTCACGCAGCGCGGCGGGCAGGGCAAGCAGGTGCGGCTCTCCTGCGACTGTCACGCTGGCAACCGGCTTGTCCTGGGCATCGAGATCCACTCTGGCCTGAATAAAGTTCATTGACGGCGAGCCCATGAAACCGGCGACAAACATGTTATTGGGCTGGTTGTAGATTTCTTTGGGGGTGCCCAGCTGCTGCAGTTCGCCGTCTTTCATCACCGCGATGCGATCGGCCAGGGTCATGGCTTCTATCTGATCGTGGGTCACATACACGATAGTGGTGCCCAGTTGCTGGTGCAGACGTTTGATCTGGGTGCGCATTTCAACCCGCAGCTTGGCGTCCAGGTTCGACAACGGCTCATCGAACAGATACAGCTTAGGCTGACGCGCCAGTGCCCGTCCCATTGCGACACGCTGACGCTGGCCGCCTGACAGCTGCGCCGGTTTGCGATCCAGCAGGTGATCGATCTGCAGCATAGCGGCGACCCGATCCACTTCCTGCGCAATTCTGGCCTTGTCCAGCTTGCGGATTTTGAGACCAAAAGCGATGTTGTCCCGCACCGTCATATTGGGATACAGGGCATACGACTGAAACACCATGGCGATATCACGATCTTTCGGTTCCACCTGGGCGACATCGACACCATCAATCAGAATCTCGCCGGAGGAGATGTCTTCCAGCCCGGCGATGGTATTCATCAGGGTGGATTTGCCACAGCCGGAAGGGCCGACCAGGATCAGGAATTCACCTGAATCAATGCTGATATCAATCCCCTTCAGGGTCTCAATCTCGGCGTTGCGGTACGTTTTACGAATCTGTTTTAACGCGAGTGTAGCCATGCTTGTTATCCTTTCACTGATCCCGCGGTCAGACCGCGGACAAAATACTTCCCTGCCAGCACGTACACCAGAAGCGTTGGCAATGCGGCAATAATGGCGGCGGCCATGTCGACGTTGTACTCTTTCACCCCGGTGCTGGTATTGACCAGGTTATTGAGCGCCACCGTGATCGGCTGGGTTTCTGCGCCGGAATACACCACGCCGAACAGGAAATCGTTCCAGATAGCGGTGAACTGCCAGATCACTGTCACCATGAAGATAGGCGTCGACAGCGGCAGCAGAATCCGGAAGAAAATGGTAAAGAAACCGGCTCCGTCCAGCTTGGCGGCTTTAACCAGCTCATCGGGCACGCCAACATAAAAGTTACGGAAAAACAGTGTGGTAAAGGCCAGACCGTAAATCACGTGCACCGTCACCAGACCGGCTGTGGTGTTGGCCAGCCCCAGCATGCCCAGCAAGGCAGCCATGGGTAACAAAATGACCTGAAACGGAATAAAGCAGCCGAACAGCAGCAAACTGAAGAACAGCTGAGAGCCCCGGAAACGCCACTTGCTGATCACATAGCCGTTAAAGGCCCCCAGCAAAGTCGAAATCGCCACCGCCGGGATCACCATCTGGAAAGAATTCCAGAAATAGCCTTTGATACCGTCGCAGCTCACGCCGGTACAGGCACCGGACCAGGCTTTATGCCAGGCATAGCCCACCCATTCCTGCGGCAAAGACATCAGATTGCCGCTTTTGATATCGGGCAGGGTCTTGAACGAAGTAATCACCATCACAAACAGCGGCATCAGGTACACGACGCAGAAAAAAAGCAGCCCGCTGTAAATCGCCATCCGGCCCAGAGTGAAATGCTTATTCATGATTTCTTCTCCCGCAATTCGGAATAGAGATAAGGCACCAGAATGGCCAGCACGCCAGCCAGCATCATGATGGCACTCGCCGCACCCAGACCAACCTGTCCACGGGTAAAGGAGTGCGCGTACATAAAGAGCGCAGGCAAATCGGAGGAATAGCCCGGACCGCCCGCGGTGAGCGCGGTGACCAGATCAAAGCTTTTAATGGCAATGTGCGAAGTGATAATCACGGCACTGAAAAAGACCGGACGCAGGCACGGCAGGACAATTTTCCAGTAAATGACAGGCATGCTGGCGCCGTCGATCTGGGCCGCTTTGATGATCGATGAATCGATACCGCGCAGCCCCGCCAGGAACATCGCCATGACAAACCCCGACGACTGCCACACCGCGGCGATCACCAGGGTGTAAATCGACATGTCCTGATCCACCAGCCAGTTGAATTCAAAGCCGGTAAATCCCCAGTCATGCATCAGTTTTTCGATCCCCAGGCCGGGGTTCAGAATCCACTTCCAGGCTGTACCGGTCACAATGAAGGACAGCGCCATGGGATAGAGATAAATAGTCCGGATTGCGCCTTCCTGGCGGATATTCTGATCCAGCAAAATCGCCAGACCAACCCCCAGTACAATCGCAATCAGCATAAACATCAGGCCAAAAATACCAAGATTGGTCACCGAGGTGATCCAGCGGTCGTTGTCCATCAGCTTCTCGTATTGCATCAGACCGGCAAAATTAAAGCTGGGCAGAAAGCGCGAGTTGGTCAGCGACAAATAAAATGTCCAAAACATAAAGCCATAAATACAGATCACAGTGACCAGCATGGTCGGCGCCAGCACGATTTTCGGCAGCCATTTCTGTAATCTGTCCGCCAGGCTGGGCCGGGCCGCTTTCTGTTTGGTGAGCGACAAGGTTTGCTCCATAGTGCGTCCTTGATTCTGGTTGCGTCTCAATGATCACCTCTCAGGCACACGCGTGCCCCGGCATGAATCGTCATATTCATTTGCCGCAGAGGTAAAAAAGCGTGGGTGAATCGACGGACTGAACCTCAGCCCGCCGACAGGGTTACATGGCTGCTTTTACTGCACGAGCCAGCTGTTGCGCGGCTTGTTTCGGATCGGCAGATGTATCGTTGAAGAAGTTGGTCACCACATCATAAACCGCACCCTGCACATAGCTGGTCGTGGCCAGGCCGTGGGCCATACTCGGGACCAGATCGCCCGTTTGCGCCGAGGCTTTGAAGGTGGCCATTGAATCCAGCGCACACTTGTCGAACTTGTCCATGTTCATGTCCAGTCGCACAGGGATCGACCCTTTATTGAGGTTAAACACTTCCTGGAAGTCTTTATTCAAAATGGTTTTGGCCAGATGTTTCTGCGCCTGCTCGTTGTCTTTGTTGCTCAGTTTGAAGAAGGCAAAGCTGTCAATGTTGAAAGTAAACTGGTTTGCTGTGCCCGGCGCTGGCGCGCAGATGTAATCTTTACCCGGCTGTTTACCCGCCGCGGCAAATTCACCTTTCGCCCAGTCACCCATGATCTGCATGGCAGCGTCGCCATTGATCACCATAGAGGTGGCGATATTCCAGTCACGACCCGGCGAGTTATCGTCAATGTAGTCATGCATACGCTGGAAAGTCGCAAAGGTTTCGACCATTTTCGGACCGGACAGCACGTCCATATCCAGATCAACGAACGCTTTGTTATAGTCCTGCGAACCTAAGATATCCAGCGCGATAGCTTCAAACAGGGTCGCGTCCTGCCAAGGCTGGCCGCCGTGCGCCAGAGGAATAAAGCCCGCCGCTTTTATCTTCTCGGCCGCAGCAAAAAACTCGTCCATGTTGGCAGGCACTGTCGCACCGGCTTTCTTGAACACTTCAGGGTTGGCCCACAGCCAGTTCACCCGGTGCACGTTCACCGGCACGGCCACATAGTCACCGTTATATTTCATGACTTTAGTCACCACCGCTGGCAGCACCTTATCCCATTGACCGGCTTCTGCCACATCATCCAGTGAAGTCAGAAAGCCCAGATCGCCCCACTCCTGAATATCATGACCTTTGATTTGCGCCGCAGAGGGCGGGTTGCCCGACACGGCACGGGTTTTCAGTACTGTCATCGCACTTTCACCGCCGCCACCGGCCACAGCGAAGTCTTTCCAGCTGTCGCCCTGCTTTTCCAGCATTTGTTTCAGCACAGCGGCCGATTTGGCCTCACCGCCAGATGTCCACCAGTGCAGCACTTCCACTTCACCGGCATTGGCGACAGAACTGGCTGCCGCGAATGTCATAGCGATCAGCGATTTTTTCAGAGTAAAGGTACCTTGCTTTGTCATTATTATGCTCTTCCTTGTTTATCAGGGATATGACCGGCGTGTAGGGTACAGAGCGCCGGTTGTTTAGAGTCTACCCAAGCAAGGAAATGGCACTGTAACAAAAGGAAACCAGAACGTAACACACGCGTAACATTTGGCTGTGTTTGATTATTTATCAGGTAGTTAGGGTGTTAAATAGATGCTAAAAAGTGTGATGTCAGTAGGGGGATGCGTGAGCGTTTTCAGTAAGGCTGCAGGTATGTCGCGCTTGAGATTGGTGCATCTCTTGGCATGGTGTGATGCGCGCCAGACACTCTTTGTCGGGCCAAAGAGTGCCCAGAAAACCCTTTTGGTTCTCTGGTGTTGTCCGGGACGGTTGTAGCCGCTCCCGGCGCCGACAACCTAAAAATTCGTCCTGAATTTTTCCCTGGGGGAATGGATTATTTTGATTTAGCGCAGACGATAAACAAGCGATTTCAGGTAAAGCAGAAGGTATGTCGCGCTTGAGTTTGGTGCCTCTCTCGGCATTGTGTGACGCGCGCCAGACACTCTTTGTTGGGCCAAAGAGTGCCCAGAAAAGCCCTTTTGGTTCTCTGGTGTGGCCCGGGACGGTTGTAGGCGCTCCCGGCGCCGACAACCTAAAAATTCGTCCTGAATTTTTCCCTGGGGTTATATGATATTGCTACCCCCCTAAATTAAGAAATACACAGCAACAGCTATAAGTAATAGAGGATAAAAAACCTTAAAATGAGAGGAGATTCTCGCAAAAAGAGATAATAATTCTTGGATAAAGCCTATCTTTATTTCTTCATCATTAGATACTACTTCACCTTTAAAGATCGGCAACCAGTATTTCTTTATGAACTCACCGTCACGATTAAAAAACATACTATGACCACCGCTAAAGAATCGATTTGTTACCTTACTTGAGCTGAGCCCTCTAAAACCAGTCAACCCGGCCATACCTGTTCCTAGTACAACAGCTTCGCTAAATAATAGAGGAACATCTTTAACTGCACAGTCATTCACAATAGTTATGTGTTTTAAATGATTTAATTTGGAAAAATCGTAATCCTGATCTAACACACTACCACTTAAGACAATACACTTAATGCAACTTAGATCCATATCACCTTTAATATTTTCAAGTGCTTTTACAGTTAAATATGTACCAAAACTATGTGAGAAAAATAAAACCTCTTTTGCTTTATTATTTTTTAACCAATCAATAAGATCGTGCTCTAACCTATTAACTATTTTCTTTCTTAGTGAAGGGAACAAGAAAGTAAAAAAATCTATACCTGTAAATTTAAATCCAAGATGCTCAATATCCTTTCCATCATTATCTTTCTTTACTCCAGAAAAAAGAAATTCTTGCCATGAGCCAAAGGTTCTTATTCCATGAACTGTAACAACGGCATAATCTTTTTCCACTTTTCTCGTTATATTGCTACGATAAATTGCATATCTAATTGCCTCTTTCTTACTGTTCAACCATGATATATCACTGGACTTAGCATAATCCAGTGAAAATCCAATATCACTAAACTCTCTTTCCTTTTCCTCTAAGCTTTCTTTTAGTGCCGTGTATCCAATTATTTTTTCAGGAGGTTCGACCCTTCCTCTTGAGATATCATTAAGTATCTTAACTCCTCCCCAATCATCAATTTCGCTTCCTCCATCAAAGTTAGGGAGTGCCATATCTAAGAAAACCACACTATATGTAATCTTTCGTAGTAGAGTTCGAGCATGCTTTATCGAAAAAGATGCATCTATTTGTTCATCATCCAAGTCGAAAGTTTCCGAGAGAGTCTTTTTTATTAAAGTAAGCCGAGATTTATCATCATCAACAATTAGCAACTTAGGCATTAATAACAAACTCCTTCAGCTTTTCCTTCCATTGTGACCCTGAGTGCTCATAAAAAATGGCACCCTTAAAACTATCAGGGTATTTTTCTTTGGCAATTTCATTAATTTTGTGCAAGCTCATACTATTATCTGCCGTAGATAGAGATTCATATTGAGTCAAAAATACAAATTTTACATCTATATTCCTCCTCGATATTTGTCGAGCGATATCTAGGCCAGCCAATGCACGAAAATCATTATTTAACTCATCTTGATTCTGATCAAAAGTTGGCAAACTCATATCAATAATAGCGAGTTCATACGCACCTGATGCCAAGGATCTTACAGCAGAAGAGTATGAGACAACTACATCTACGTTATTACAAGAAAGATCTGATTTTAAATAATATAAAACACTTTTGCTTTTGTAATCACCATCTTCAACTAATAATATCTTCCTATTGTTCATAACATAACCTTCTGATAAAAAATGTTGTCATCCAAATCAATTTCAAAATTAAATCTTGGAGAGCTATCCACTAAATATCTATATATCTTGTATAAACCTGTACCACCTTCGCTAACTAACTTTTCGTAGTTAGAATCCGGACTAAATTTTTTAACCTTATCAATGTAATTATTACTTATAATATAATCTTTCTTACTGTCATTTATCTCATTACTTATTACAATATTAGTTCTATCATGTAATGCTATACTAATTGTTGTTTGACTTGAATTATTACCATGAGATAAACAGTTCTGATAAATAGAAATCAATGCCCTCACAACGCCCAAAGCTTCAACAGAAGACAGAAAAGTATTATCTGGACCAATGTTAATTTGACTTCTATCAATATTAATAACCTGAGGATTATAAATCGCTGATATTGATTCAATAGATGAAGATAGAATATCAGTCATGAGAAATTCTCCCTCAATTAGAACATTTGGCCTAACGAACCAAGATTCCACTTGTGATATCTCTTCTACTATATGAACTTTTGCACTGGATAGTTGTTCTGTCAATTTAGTTAACACTAACCCTGTAGAGTTCAGCTTGTTTTTTAACTCATCAATAATAGCAACAAACTTAATTTTGAGTACTTCATTAAGCTTATTGCAAATATCAGTAAAGTGCTTATCAAGCTCTGACCAGATATACTCTTCCAAAACTAAAATCAACTCTCTAGCCTCTAAATCAGTAATATTTTCTGGATCTGAAAAACTAAATCCGTCTAACTTCAAGCTAACAAAGCTACCAAATCTATCTAGATTATCTTGGCTAAGTGAAAAATTAAATATAGCTTTCTCATTACTTCTAACCTCTGAAATCGTAGGCCAAGAGTTCGCTTCTTCTATTAAATCATCAATCTCTTTTGAGAATGATTTCAGACAACCATCAACATAGTTAACAAAATCATCGTTGGCGATATTTTCTAAGTAATTACGCCAATATAAATTTGGTTCGTATTCGCCCTCTAAACCCACTACAGTTACTAAGTTAAGTCCCTCAAAAACACTTCTAAGTTTGTTTGGTAGTACACCATGGCGAATTTCAGAACTGAGCGAACGCGCTAATCCAAAGTTACTATCAGTTATAAAATCCTTGACTACTTTTTCATAAAGATTTTCATAAATGTATGTTCTTATGTTCTTCTTCTTGTTTTTAGAGTCTTCTTCATTAGAAACATCATCAAAGAACGTCTCGACAATCGACTCATCAATATCTTTGATCATATTAATATTTTCAAACTTAACTCGATACTCGTTTAGATTACTTTTTATGATTCCATCGACGTCTACATAAATCTTATTCTTATCATGTTGCAATGTTAATGAGTGGGAGAGGATTTCTGCTAATATACGTTTCTCTTCTTCTTGTAATAAGTAATTTTCACTTTTAACATTAATTAAGTTTCGTACTATTTTCAACCTTTCTAAAATTAATTCCTTACCACTGGTAAAACTCAACAAATCACTCATTATTTCAGTGCTACAAACTTCAGAAAAGAAATAAAAATATCTTTCATCATCAAGGTCAACTGAAGAAAATAGCTCACTTGGTTTATTTGTGTTATTGTCAATTAGAAAGTCTTCGAGCATCTCTGAAACATTGACTTTATAGTTAGAGTCTCTAACTATGGAGTATAGATATACACATATCAAAGATGAAACAGAATTAGCAAATTTAGGTAAATATTCAATTCGATTAACAATTTCCTTGAGTGGATAAAGAATCACATTGTATGTATCTTTTATACACTCCCTAGATATTATCTCTATAACCTTTTCTGTCATTTCAGACTCTAGATACATTCCACATTTCAAGAAATTAAATTCAGAAGGAGTTATATCATCAAATTTATCTAGATTTTTTAACACTCCCTCTATTTCTTCTTCCGTTATATTACCTCTCTCTATTAATGATTGAGCCTCATATCTCGCCTTTCTGCTATCAGATAAAAAATCAAACTTATCATTTATAGAAAAATTAAACTTAGTATCGCTTTCAAAAATCACACTTTTATGCCTAGGAGTAATAGCAAAGCCTAGAGCATATGCTTCACTGCATGATTCTATATACGACTCTTTATTAACAAATGGGTATGAAGAGTAAATGGATGGTCTTAAAGATTTAAATAAATCTAGTGTATAATATCTAAAATTAATTTCTTCAATCGATTTTAAGATTGTATTATATCGAGAAGGTGTACTATGTAACACACATATCTGAGTCACGATACTTTCTTCAAGCTTTCCGGAAAATATACTTGAATCAATATCTCCATCATCTCCATATAAGTGTAAAATCGATTTAGCCTTTATATCTAGATAACTTAAATCTCTGTCAACATTACTTGATGTCCCATTAATCACTTCTTGATATTTACCTTGGCTATACAAATCAATCAAGTGTCTTCTATCTTCATTCGAATCCACCTCGCTATTTATTTCCCCATTAATAATATCTTCGATCCTTAGCCAATAATCATCATCAGTTGCATTATAAATATAATTAATAAACCTTATGTAAAGCTCATGCTTTTCTGATTTATTATTTTTAATTGCATAGTCGAAAAATAGCTTTTTAAATAGAACATACTTATCTAATGGGTTTAGAATCTCCGCGATTTCTATCGCCTCGTCTATTTCTCTATCAACATCGTATATTCTTGGCATAATCAGAGTTGAAAGCATATCAACATATCCTGAAAAGCTATTGTTTCTATATTCCTTCTGAATATCTGAGAAATAATTCTTTAAAAAAGCATCAATACTAGATGAAGAGTGTTTATAGAACAGATAAGTAAGTAACTTTATTTCATTCTCTGACACACTTATAGAATTAATATAATTCAGTATATCTTTTGGGGTTTTCAAGTCATGTTTTAATGAAATTCTAGCGTCTACTGCCCAAAATGTATTTCCATATTTATTATTAACTTCATCGATCAGTTCTACACATCTATCATGCTCACCTCTGATGAGACAGTTTTCTATCTCTGATTTTGCTTTTTCAAATCCATAAATAATTTCCTTGTTTTTATTAAAATAAGCAACTAATGAAAATAAAACAAATTCCGTACCAAGGTAGACGAAGTTATTAGATCCATTAGTAAAAACTTTCTTGTTATCTGGAGTTATAAGCTTATCAAACTGAGGAACACTTCCTGACGCTAGTGCAATGTTTACTATTGAATCACTAGGTAACCCAAAGATCTTATGTCGCAACTTCTCAAGGTGATACTTCTTTGTTTTCTTGCCATTACCTGACCTCAAGGCTTCCTTGATGACTCCTGAGAATCTTGTGTGCTTTGCCATAACTACCTAGTCCTTTCTGAAATCTCATCTATTTTTTATTGCGACAATCTGATCCTGCTAAGTTATGTAGCTCAGCATATAGATACGTATTATTATCATATTTGAGAAGAAATAGGGACGATTTTACGAATGGGGCTGTACCGCCAGAAGAAAACGGAAAGGGGCACTAATAAGTTTCAAACTTAACCATTTTCCCAATCCAGGGAAAAATTCAGGACGAATTTTTAGGTTGTCGGCGCTGGGAGCGCTTACAACCGCCCCGGACCACGCCAAAGAACAACAAGGGCTTTCTGGACACTCTTTGGCCCAACAAAGAGTGTCTGGCGCGCATCGCACCATGCCAAGAGAACCACAGAACTCAAGCGCGACATACCTCACCCAGCCTTAAAAGTCACACTCGCTGCACGGGAATAACAGCTTGAAAATGTACATTGATGGCACTTCCTAGGGAAAAATTCAGGACGAATTTTTAGGTTGTCGGCGCCGGGAGCGCCTACAACCGACCCGGACCACACCAAAGAACAACCAGGGCTTTCTGGGCACTCTTTGGCCCGACAAAGAGTGTCTGGCGCGCATCACACCATGCCGAAAGAACCACCAGACTCAAGCGCGACATACCTCACCCAGCCTTAAAAGTCGCACTCGCTGCACGGGAATGACAGCTTGAAAATGTACATTGATGGCACTCCCGCAGGGAAAAATTCAGGACGAATTTTTAGGTTGTCGGCGCCGGGAAGCGCCTACAACCGACCCGGACCACACCAAAGTACCCAAAGGCATTTCTGGGTACTCTTTTTGCCTCAAAAGAGTACCTGGCGCGCATCACACCATGCCAAAAGAACCACCAGACTCAAGCGCGACATACCTCCCCCGTACCAAAATCCCCAGCCGTACCTTTGTGCACCTCAGCCCTGACGCAGTCTTAACTCCTTCTCCCGCCACTCCCGAAACAACCCATGACGCCGCCTCGGATACCCCTGATCCATCATCAAAGCATCCGCAACCCACTCCGTACGGAAGTGACGAAAATCCTGCCGCAGTTCGCACCAGGCGGCGAGTACCCTGCCCTGGGCGAAATAGCCGATCGCAAACGGCCAGATCACCCGGTTACTCTCTTGCCCATCGGCCGCGCGATAGCGAATGGCGAGTTTTCTCTCCAGCCGGATGGCCTTTCTGAACAGGGTGAGATCTTCCGGGGCAAGCTCAGACGGCGGGCCGACGCGCAGCGGGACTTCATTGGCGCCCTGCACCAGATCGGCGGGAAGTACGGCAGTGACTTTCGCCAGTGCGGAATCGGCGGCGCTGGCCATCGGCACATCGCCAAAGGCCGAGACCCAGCGGACACCCAGCATGATGGCGCTGATTTCATCTTCGGTGAGCATTAACGGTGGCAGGAAAAATCCCGGTTTCAGCACATAGCCCATGCCGGGTTCGCCCTCGATCTGCGCCCCCTGGGCCTGCAGTGTGGCGATATCCCGGTACAGGGTACGGATACTGATATTCAACTCATCAGCCAGCCGCTGTCCGCTGACGGGCAGCCGGTGCTGGCGAAGAATCTGCAGTAATTGGAGTAATCGTTCGGTACGCATAGGCAACATGATACTGCCACTTTCTGACAGTGTCACGCGCTAATCTCAGCGCTGTACACACAGACGATTAACTCACAGAGGAAAGAGAGAATGACACCTAACCTGTTGCTGCTGTATGTGAAAAACCCAGAAACCAGCGCAGATTTCTATCGCCAACTGCTTGGCCGGGAGCCTGTGGCCGCACTGCCGACTTACGTGGCGTTTGAGTTTGAAAACGGCTTTAACCTGAGTTTGTGGTCAGAGCAGGCACGCAATTTTGTCTCCGGCGGCGAGGGCCATCGCAGTGAATTCGCGTTTATGGTGCCGGATGACGATCAGGTCAAAGCGCTGTATGACCAATGGCAGACTGCCTGTGTCGTGATTGAGCAGCCTTTGCATGACGCGGTCTTTGGTCTGACTTTTGTGGCGCTGGACCCCGACGGGCACAGAATCCGGGTCTGCACACCGGATGAGTAACGGGGAATCAACCCATGATCAACAGGCGCAGCTTCATGCGCCTGTATTTATGTGTTGCAATGTCAGTGACGGTTGCGCGTATCAGTCAAAATCGCTGTACAGGCTGGGCACAGTCGGCGGGTAATCGATCGGTTGCCAGCGATCATTGAAGGTAAACCGGGTATAGAGCATCAAATGGTTTGGCTCGTAAAAATCAGAGCGCTGCAAGTCCAGGGCGACCCCGACATACCAGCGGCTGCTGACCCGCTTTTCCAGTGCGCCTTCCAGCGAATAACCAAAACCGCCGCCTGTGTCTGATTCCCCGTCCGACTGATAGGGCGCATCTTCTCTCGACCAGGAATTGGACACAGAAGCGCTGACCAGATACGACCAGCTGCTGTTATAGCGGCCATAATAATTCACCGGCAGCGACAGCGACACATAGCGCTGCGGGCTGTAATACCCGCCGCTGCCCAGCGTGTACTCGCTCAGGTTTTTATCGTAGTCAAAATACAGCAGATTGGTGCCGATACTGAAACGCTGATCATCGGTGGCAATCAGTTTGTAATAGCCGCCGCCCAGCAGGGCCAGCCGGGTATTATCAGCCACATTTTCGCCGGTGATCAGATGATGTTGCACACTGCTCCAGAAGCCGTACGGACCGCCAATGTCCCAGCTGGCATTGAGCTTAACGCCTGTGCTGACCACACCGCCCCATTGTGTGCCGGCTGGATCAACAGAAGAACCAGCCGTCACTTGGGGCACACTCATCCCGGCATACGACAGCACACTGCTGGTTTCCGGTCGGCGTGACAAGGTGCCGGACACACCGAAATCGCCGATGTCGCCCTCAAGCGTAACGCCGCCCACCCAGGTTGACTGCGCAAAACCCAGCGGTGTGGTGCCGATATCGGCCTGCCAGTTGTCGGCCTGCCAGCCGATGCCCAGGGCCAGCCCGGTGTCACGGGCGCGCAGCGTGTCGTATTGCGCATTGGAATCGGCAAACCTGTCGTAATAGTCCAGATCGCCGGAGTCGAGCGAGACATAATCGGCCCGCACCATCAGATGGCCGTCCCATTGTTCGAGCGGGATCCGCGCTTCAATCGGCACCTGACTGGCCTTGTTTTCCCCGTCCCGGGCACTGTAATCCCAACCGATCATGATGTGGCCGTCGCTACGATCGCGCAGACGGTCGATGTCAGCTTTGACATTGCGGGTCAGCCAGTAATCGTCGGCCTCCTGATACAGCGTGCGTAAATCGGGTGACTGGGCCTGCGCCGCCTGTGCATCGGCGCTTTTTTCGATGCGATCCGCATTCAGTGCCTGATAGCCACGCTGCTCTGCCAGCGCCCACTGCTGATTATCCATCGCCAGGGCCATGCTGTTGCGGTAATCCATCGCATCCGCGTCCGGCCGCTGGCTCAGTAAACGGTTCAGTTCACGGGCTTTATCGTATTCGCCCTGACGGTTCATCACAGGGGCGGCGGCCATTAATTGTCTGGCCGTCAGCTGGGCACGGCTGGCATAGAGCTGCTCAGACACTGGCTGATAAACGGCCGCATCGCCCAGTGCGGCACTGGTTTGTAACACGCCGAGCCGGGCATCGGTGCGGTAAGGCTCGGGGGCGGGTTTAGCGTCGGTGAGCACATTCTGATAAAGCGCCTGCGCCCGGCGGAACTGCCTCTGTTCAGTCAGGAGTTCTGCTTCGGCCAGCAAGCGCCGGGTATTGAGCGCATCCAGTTCGGTAAGCGATACGGCGTCCCGCTGCCCGTTGACACGCGCCTGTCCCTGCTGCGCCAGCCACAGATCAAAGGCGCTGAAGTGCGCCAGCTCAATCATCAGCTCACCATAGCCAAGCTGAGCATTCTGCGGCCAGGCATCATTCGGGGTTAACTGACGGTAGATTTTCTCAGCCTGCTGCCGTTCACCTAAACCGGACCAGCTTATGGCCAGCCGCGCCAGCACGGCCGGCTGACTGGCATACTGCTGCGCCAGCGAATGCAGTTGCTGGCGCACGGCATCCGGGTTGGCCTGATAGCGGGCAGGTAAATCTGCCAGAGACTGATTCAGGCGCAGCCGCAGCAAATTACGCTGCATGGCCTCACTGCGTCGGGCAGCAGGCACGCGCGATAACACGGCAATGGCCTCATCATCGCGACCGGCCTGACTCAGGTATAACCCGTAGGCAAACTGCATCTCCGGATCGCGGCTGTCAGCGGCCCATTGCTGCATCAGGGCATCGGCCCGGCTGCGCTGCCCGGCGGCGACTAAGGCATCGGCGATATCGCGGCGCTGCCAGGGAGAGGAGGGATCCAGTTGGAGTAATTGTTTGGCGAACCGCTCTGCGGCCTGCGTATCATTCTCTGCCAGCGCGCTGCTCAGTTGTTGCACCACTAACTGGGTTTTCATCTCCAGTAAGGTGTCGCGAATTTGCCGCCGCTGGGCCGGAGGCAACTGCTCCGCAAAGGTAATCGCCGCCACCAGCCCCTTGCTTTCCAGAGTCAGATTCACCAGGCCGCGCACGATCTGCGCATTGCCGGGATCACGCTGCAAGGCTTGCCGGTAGGCCTGCCCGGCGGCAGCAAATTTCTGCTGCTGCTGATACAGTTCTGCCAGTTTGAGATAGGCATAAGGTTCGGCGGCGTTCACTGGCATGGCTTTCCGATACGCGCGCTCGGCCTGACTCAGTTGGCCTTTTTGTCTCAGCGCATCGCCTTCATCCAGATACGCCCAGTAAGAAGAGGCCTCCACCAGCGACTGCCACTTACTGACATTGTCCGGATCATCATCGAGCTGCTGCGCCTGTCGGAAGTAATCCAGTGCTTTACCCTGCTGCCCTTGGCGCAGGTACACCATGCCGAGGCCGCCCAGGATGTCAGGATCGTCCGGGCGCGTGGTTAAAGCGTATTCCAGTTGTTTTTTGGCTTGCGGGTACGCCCCTTGCTCTATCAGCGCCAACCCCTGAAGCTTGGCCAGATAGGTGGGATCTTTGCGCAGGCTCTGCTCAGTTTCCCAGCGCGCCTGGGCATTGCGGTTGGCACGATTGATGGCGGTATCAGACGAAAAATAGCTGGCGACAATGGCGTACTGTTCGGCCACTTGCGCTGATATCGGCTGCTGATCCAGCGCGCGCAGCCAGGCATTGGCCGCCACTATGCCGATATCCGAACGCAGTGCCAGCTGGCGGTAAGTCGCCAGAATCCAGGGATCGGCGGCATCGCGACGACGAATATGGTTTGCCAGCGCCAGCTGAAAAGCAGGCACGCCGGGATACGCGGCATTGAGCTGCTCCAGCCCCTGTTTCACGCTTTCCCAGCGCTCGCTGAGACTGCCTTCGGCCTGCAGGTATTCCAGCTGCAACTCGGCCGAGGGCATACCATTGGGGAACAGCGCATCATAGGCTTTCAACGCTTGCTCATAACGGCCGGCGCGCACCAGTAATCGGGCTTGCTGCAACTCGGCTTTTTTGCGGCCGTTAATGGCAATCAGATCATTCAGCGCCTTGAGCTGCACCGACTGCGGTGAGCCGGCTCTTAACTGATTTCTGACTTCCTGCGCCTGCTGCAGCTGGTTTTGTTTGATCAGCAGCCGCGCCTGATAATACAGCCCGTCCGGGTGCTGGCTGTCAATCGCCAGTAATCGCTCCAGCGCACTTTCAACGATATCATCGCGACCTAACGCCGTGGCCAGCTCAATCTGATTGACCAGAAAATCCACCGAATTGCTATCCGACGGCACGGCGGAAAAGGTGGTCACCGAGTCTACCGGCTGGTAGACCTGCTCAAGCTGCTGAGCTGTTAAAGGTGTTGCCGGCACAATTCCGGCGTAAGCGGACAGGCTGATGGTGCCGGCGCTGAGACCCAGTGCAATCAGGATACTGGCGTTTAGCGAAACAGTTACTGACATCCCTTTTCCCATGCTGGCTCCAGTTCACCCTGTACGCCGAAGCGATAACGTTGCTGGTGCCAGCCTTCGCCAAACAGCGCCAGCACATTGTCGTAATAGTGGTCGTCCTGATTTCTGATCAGGTGCCTGGCCGCCCGCCCGGCCTGAGCCTGCAACAGCGCGGTTTCACCTGACGCGGCCAGCAAGGGCAGCATGGCGGCCGAAAATCCGGCGCTGCCCTGTTCCTGATACTGGCCCGTCTGAGTGTTCACCGTACGTGGCGGGGCCGACAAAGCCGCCGTGGCCGCCACCATGGGCTGCATTGCCTTCACCAGTGCTGCTTTGTCTTTCGAATCGTCGCTGAGCATGCCTGCCCATAAGTAGGTACGAATGGCGTTATAGCTGCCCACCGGCCCGGTTTGCTGATCTGCGCTATAACGGCCGTTGGCCAGCGTGGCCCAGTCCGGGCTGAAACCGGCGGGCATGGTGTCCAGAATCATGGCAAGGCTGGTGCGGTACAGAGATGTCCAGCGGTATTGCGGATACAGCTGTGCCATCCGGGCAATCAGCTGCAGCGGCAGGTAACTCGGATTGACCCGATACTGACCGTTCTCCAGCTCAAACCCCACCGATCCCGGCAGCAGCACAGTGCCCAGGCCGTCGACATCCACGGTTTCTTCGCGCAATATCCGGCTGGCGATCAAATGGCCCAGCGATTGGTAATAATGGTTATTCCAGAGGCGGCCCGCTTCAGCCAGCGTGTACGCAATCCAGAGATCAGAATCCGAGGCCGGATTATCATCCAGCACGCCCCAGCGTCCCGATGGCTGTTTGCCCCACAGCCAGGCCGGCAAGCGCGCCGTCAGATCGCCTTCGGCCAGCTGGCTTTGCGTCCAGTCCAGCAGGGCGGCAAAGGCCGGTTTGTCATTGGCTATCAGGGCAAAAAACAAGCCGTACGACTGGCCTTCGGATGTGGTGATCCGGCGCTCGTCACTGCCGTCTATCACGCGGCCATCGACCAGATAAGCCGATTTGAACGCTTGCCACTGCGGCCATTCACAGCGGTTTGCCAGGCTCTGGGCACTGAACAGCAGACTCAGCACAAGTATCAGGCTTTTCATGCATCTTCTCCGTTGCGTGCCAGCCGTCTGGCGGCAATTTTCCGCAGCACCCGCCACAGGAAGACAGTGACAATCACCACCAGCAACACCGCCAGGCAGGCGACAAGCACAGGGTGATTGGAGAAGTGATACCAGATCAATTTCAGCACCGGCAACTGGCCGACAAAATAATGCTGGCCGACGTTATAACTGGCCACTTCCTGATTACGCAAGATCACCACAGAGCCTGACATGTGTTCCACTTTGCCCGAATCAATAATGGCATTATCCACCAGGCTCAATGCCTGCGGACTGGCAGCCATGATTGCGACCAGGCTGCGCTTTTTGGTGAACGGCGATTCCATGCCTGTGATGGCGGCAAACTTGCCGCTGGCATTGACCGACACCAGATCGACAGCCTCCGGATTGTCAGACGCCCTGCCCAGCCAGTTCATGCCTGATGCGGTTTCGTTGCGGCCCGGCAGACGGATCTGGCGCTGACCGGACTGCAAAACCAGATTAACCTGATCAGGATGCCCAATCGCCTGGTTCAGTTCCTGCGCCACACCAATACTCAGGATATCCTTGCCTTTCAGCGTGGCGCTGTCCCACTGATCTGCGAGTGAAACTTGAATGGCCGGGTAACCGGTGTCTGCCCCCAGCCGGCCCATGACATTCAAAAAGGTTTGCAGCACTTCGGCTGACGAAGCGGCGGGCAGCACCACAACCGTGTCCGACAAGTCTGCCATGCGGGTAAACGGGAAGCCGGAGGTTGCAAAGGAGCGCAGGTTCGGCATCTGGATATAATGCGGAAAGCCGCTGAAATCAATGGTCGAGTCGCCGTCAACCACGGCATACTGTTTGCTCGGCTGGGTGATCTGGCAGTTCCCTTCCGTGACAGAGGCAAAGCCGAATTCGAAATCGATGAAATTTTTACTGCCCACTTTGAACGCCGGAATCCGTACCCTGTCACTGCCGCCCAGCAAGCCGTCGTCCAATAAGGGCACCCGGACACGCTTGGATTCACCGCCCTGACCGGCTGTGGTCAGGTTAAACGCTTCGACAAACTCATCGTTGATCCCCAGCGTCAGCCGTGAGCCCGAGTTATCTTTCATTGGCGGCGAATAGCGGTACTGCAGATCCATCGGAATACCGCGGCTCTGCCAGGTGAACAGATCCGGCGGCAGCTGAAAACTCAGCCGTACCGGCGGCGGGGTACGGCCTTCCACCTGCAGCTGACTGCGCTGTTCCACCAGCTCAGTGAACGCCACGGGCCTTGAGGTATCGACCCAGTTGGGCGCGTCATAAGGGACGCGGGGTTTGACCTGCACCACCTGATTGATCTTCGCCATCGGGCCGGTTAACAACTGGGTGCCCAGTGCCAGCCCCTGAACCGCGGTATTGAGATCCTGGCTGTCGCGGCCCTGCACCAGCAGCAGTTTGACATAAGGGTTGGTCGGGTGGGTGATCACCTGTAAATACGGCCCGTCGGCATCCGGAAAGTCACGCAGAAAATCGGGTTTATTGTCATTGCTGACAAACACCACAGCATGCTGCTCTGGCAATTGATCGAACAAGAGCGAAAATTGCGCGCCCCGCCACCCGGACAGCGAACCAAAGTGGGACGCCAGCACGCCCGCCGCTTTTATTTCTGCCAGATCATAGTCTGCTCCCATAATGACCGGCAGGGTTAACTTGCCAAAATCACGGGGATCAAAAAAGGGCGCCGGCAATAAGCTCAAATCGCTTTCAAGCCGGGTTTTCTGCACAAACAGCTCGACCCGGCTGCTCTGGCTGATCTCCGCCCAGATACTGGCATCATTGGGGTTAGAGCAGGTTTTATGGGTGTTGCCAATCAGCTCAAAGCGGATCTGGTTATAGTTACTGAAATAACGCGAGTCCAGCGGCATGGACACGCTGCTTTTTTTGCCCTGCTGGCCATCTGTGACCGGCACGACCCCCATCAGTTCATTGTTGAGGTACACCTTGATGTGAGACACCAGCGCCAGCAGCGCCGGTGAAGGCGTAACATCAAAATGCAGGTTGGCTTTGGCAATCACCTCATCCAGACGCGAGCCGAAACCGACATTGGCGTTGGCTTCACTGCCGTAAATACCGATAGAGCCATTAAAGCCCAATTGTGAGAATGGCAGCTCTCGCTGGATAACGGGTGAGAGCTGATGTGAAGGTGTCGTGGCTCCCGCTGAATCGGCGTTAACTGCCGTGGCCTGCGCACTGGCCATTGCCGCCATACCCAGACTGCTGAGTATGGCAACCACTGTTTTTATTGTTTTATTGATCTTCATTTTTTAAGCCCTGTTGGGGACATTACGTGGTCTCAGTGACCAAATCAGGCCACCAAAGATTGAAACACCCTGCGCCAGCGCAGCGACTGGTGCCGGGCTGTGCTGAATCAGGCGGCGGTATCCGTTCCAGCCGACCTGCAGCACAGATTTCATACTCGACATCGGCTTATCCGACTGATAAGACTGCTGCCACTTCGCCCAGATGTCTGCTCTGGCAAACGTACATTGCACGTACTGAATTTGCTGCTGTGTGCTGAGTTCACTGAGCTGCAGCCCCAGCATGCCGTTACCGGTAAAGGCGATGGTCGCCGGAAACACATAGGATTGCTGACCACGACTCAGCACCACCTCCAGTTTCTGATTCACCTGGACATTCAGTCGCTCACTGTCCTGTTCGCCCAGCTGGACCCGCAAGCCACTGAGCGAGAAATCTTTCATTTCAGCCTGCAGCAGGTGTCCGGATCTGAGCCTGACCGCCACCGGCATAGAGACTTCAACCCGGTGATCACGGCGTATTTGCTTGGCTTCAACAGCCACCGCCACTGCCGCGCCGAGGATCAGCAGGTTGTACAGGGTCCAGACAATATTCACCAGCACGGTCGCCATTTCGTTATCCGGCCCCCATCCCAAGCGGTACAAGCCCATGCCGAGTCCAATCACATTCAGCAATACCAGCACCAGATAGGGTCGGGAGATCACCCAGTCATAATGGGATTCTTTGACCAGCCCGCCCTTGGCGGTGACATTGAACTGCCCTTTGTGCGGGGCAAACAGTGCCACTGTGGTCGGGCGCGCGATATACCAGGCCAGAACGGTTTCATACACTTCGCCCCAGAATGAATAGCGAAATTCCCCCTGCATCCGCGAGTTGGTCATACTGGCATGCACCATGTGCGGTAACACGTACAGAATGATCGCCAGCGCCGGTGCATAAATAATGAAGCTGTGCAGCAATAAGAACGCCAGTGGCGCGGTCAGGAAAATGATCCTGGGAATACCCGACAAAAAATGCAGCATGGCATTGGCATAACACAAGCGCTGGGACAGCTTAAGTCCTTTGCCGGTCAGCGGATTATCCACCCGGAAAATCTGCGCCATGCCCCTGGCCCAGCGGATTCGCTGGCCGACATGCGCCGACAGCGTTTCTGTTGCCAGACCGGCTGAAATCGGTTGTTTCAGATACGCCGAGTGATAACCCAGACGGTGCATCCGCAGTGAGGTATGCGCATCTTCAGTGACTGTCTCCACCGCTATGCCACCGACCTCTTCCAGTGGCCCGCGGCGTAAAATGGCGCATGAACCGCAAAAGAAAGTGGCATCCCACAGATCGTTACCGTCCTGAATCAGGCCGTAGAACAAGTTGCCCTCATTGGGCACATCGCGAAAATTGGCCAGATTACGCTCAAACGGATCCGGCGAGAAAAAGTGGTGCGGTGTCTGAATCAGCGCCAGTTTTGGATCTTTCAGGAACAGGCCCATGGTCAGCTGGAAAAAGGCTCTGGCCGGAATATGGTCACAGTCAAAAATGGCCACATATTCTCCCTGAGAGCGCTGCAGGGCATAGTTAATGTTGCCCGCTTTGGCGTGCTCGTTGGTTGGCCGTCGCAGATAGTGCACGCCAACTTCCCGGGCAAAATCGCGAAAACTGTCTCGCTTACCATCATCCAGAATATAAATATTCAACTTATCCTTTGGCCAGTCGACGCCCAGAGAGGCGTACACAGTGGCACGCACAACGTCCAGATCTTCATTATAAGTCGGTATCATTACGTCAATTGTAGGCCAAACTTTTGTCTCTGACGGCAGGGCAACCGGTTTTCTGTTCAGCGGCCAGATATTCTGAAAGTAACCTAAAATCAGCACGATCCAAGAGTAGGTTTCTGCCAGTAACAGTAAAACGCCCAGCATAAGCGCCAGAGGGTCATCCCAGTTCAGGGTGGAAGAATAGCGCCACCACAGATAGCGGCACGAAGCTGTGACCGACAGGATGATCAACAGCAAGGTCGGAAAATGGCCGGGCATTCGCCGGCACATCATGGCCAGCGCCCACAGCAGCAGCACAAACACCATCTGGGCTTCCAGCCCGAACGGCACGGTAAAACAGATCAGGGCCAGCAAGACCACAGCGATCAGCAGCAGAACATTGATCATCCGCCCGGTTTTGCTTTCTCTTAATACCGTCTTGAGATCTTCTGTGTCGGCGTCGGTCGCTTTTTTTTCCAGCCATTGAATGAGGCCGGCAATGCGCCCAAAGGGTAAATAAAAGATGGCTTTCACGCGGCGGATCAGCTGTTTGGTTCCCGCTTGCAGTCGGGCTTTAAAGTGGCCCGGCGATTGCGGCCTGACGCACAACAGCCACAGGCTCTGCAGCACAAAACGCACAGGATCCAGCAACGAAGGAGAAGCAAAATTGATGTGCGGGTAGTAAATCAGCGGCAGACGCCATGCCGGCACGCCGGCAATCTGCGGCTTGAGACACACAAACGCAAAGGTAAACCATAACCCGAGTATCAGGCTTCCCGTGCGGGAGGCAGGTGTATTTCGCTCGCGCTCATAAGCCAGCTTTTGCACTTTAAACTGCTCAATAACCCAGGATTTAAAAATCAGATTTAAGGTGTTGAACATAGACTCAGGAAACACACTGGATGGCTGATAATTGCGACACGCACCAAAAGGCGAGCGACTGGTAATCTTTTGCCGCCTGGCTGGTTGGTGAAAACTGCTGCACCGTGGTCAGGTTTGCCACACTGTCCATCAGAGCGATATCTCGGTGTAACAGAACCGGTGACATATCAGCATCAAGCTCTTTTTTCATCACCAGCATGAAATCGCGGCTGATCTCAGTTTCTGGCTGATATTGATTGAGCACATAGCGCACTTTGGCTGACACAGGCGCATCGTTAAACACAGTCAGGGTCTCAGAGACATCTTGCAGCACGCTGTAACAGGCAGCGTCCGGTGTTAACACCACCAGCACGGCATCAAAAAAATACCCGAAGGATTCATCTTCCAGTATCGCCAGATCTGACGCCGCCAAATGTACCAGTTGCCAGTGATCCTGATTGTCACCGAGGTCAACCCGCCCGAGTGCTTCCAGGATCTCGGCAAGATAAGGGCCGCGATTCGCCTCAAACTGCCGGGCGTTCTGTAATGACAATTGGCCAAAAGGCAAAAATGTTACACCATTGGGACTTTCAAAGCCGGCCGATTGCCAGTCGGTGTTTGCACACATGTGGCTGGCCCACCCTTCAACGCTGGAGAGTGGTAAACCAAAGTGTAAACGCAGCAAATTGGCCGGGACAGCATCCACAACCAGCACATTTTTCTGCACTGGTACGAGCGCCTGTGCCAGATTGGCTGTGACTGTGGTCGCCCCGGCACCGCCACGCAAGCTGAGGATCCCGATCCTTTTCATGCCATATCGGCCTGGCTACTGTTTTCCATGTTCGTGCGCCTTGTCCCGTGAAGTGATTTTTTACTTTTTAATATCAACCACTTGTTTTTAATTTTTGAATAATTTTCACTTTCGTTTAATTCAACATAATCATGATTTGTCATGTTGTAAGATGCATAAATTGCATCAACATCTTTCGCAGGCATTACCACAATAATTCACCACTACTTCATCGAATTTATCAATGCCGTTCATACATATTGTATTTAAGTACATAATTTTTAAAGAAACAAACAGGTGCTAACATTTATTACATTTTTGCCTTTTCATTCTTAACACTCAGTCCACAAAAAAATAAAAAACCGATTCAATAAACTTGATGCGTGTGACTCACACGCTTCCTGATACAACCGGAAAATAATGATAATATTACAATTAATTATGTGTGCCTTTCAGTTCATAATCAAATGTCATCATCAATGCATCGGCCACATGCCAAGAGAACAGTTCTTTATAGATTTCAGTCTTTACCAAGATACATCAGACGAATGATTCGACATTTTGGGCAAATTCTATATGATCTGATTATATTAGTAACATCTTTTCTGTCGCGATCTTACGGTGATGGTACCTCTGAAAGCGTTAAACAGCAGGGAAAAGTGCCGATAGCGAGCAACTGGTATTTTATATGTCTACAAATCCGGACTTTACACACTTTGTCGAAATAAACAATTTTCCGTCGGTTTATGTGACTCTTTTTGACCAGAAAACCATGGCAATCGATTATCTGACAGCCATCTTGAAACAGAATCAAAACAATGGCTTCACTTGTTTTACAAACAAAGATAACTTTTACTCAGGTCTGAACGTTCAAGAAAGCGTTCAGCTTTCAGCGACATTAAAGGAAAAGTGTCAAAGAACCTTTTTTCTGAATCAGAATAAAACCAAAAATGGTATCCATTTTCATTTGCTGCTGGATGATCTCATCAAATTAAAAGTCGCAAAGCACTCGCTTGCTATCCTTTTTGTGCCGGATATATTTTTCACAAATATTAATAAAAAAAATCTCACTATTGTTTTAAAAATGCTTCATAAATACGCTGCTGACCATGAGCTGGCGATACAGCTCATGGTGTACGGCTCTGTCACCTCAACCGCATTAAAACCGGCATTACTGTCACTGAACCGCTATCTGGCAGGGCTGGCCGCGATGGGAATGATCAGTGACAACAAATACAGCTACCATGTGCATTTCTGGGCAAAATCAGACGGTATTCAATCAGATAAAAAGTTTGTTGTGCAAAAAACGGCCCCGGGTATGCTGACTGCGGTGCCGATGTCCCCCACCAGTATAGCGACATTCAGTAGCCAGGATGACACGACCCTGATTGTGATGAGTCATGCTGTGCTGGATGAAGACATCCCACTTCCTGCGCATGTTCAGCTGGCAGCGAACAATGCAGAGATCATCCGTGATTCAGCAATACCGCATTCAGCGACATTGATCTTGTCCTGTCAGTCGCCGGAGGAGATCCGCCAGCTGGCGGTCGACTGCCTGCATTTACGACAGCAAGCCGGCCCGAAGCTCAAAATCATCATCAGAGAAGTCAGACAGTGTCTGCGATATGCCGATGAGACTTTCCTGCTGCGCGCCGGCGTAAATCTGATTGTGCCTTATCATCTGCCTTTCCTCAGAATGATGAGCCAGGTTGATGCGATACAAGGGCAACGCATGACGCGCTCACTGCCGGACAATACGGAAGAACTCTTGTTACATGACCCGAACTACAATGCACGGGGGTATCTGGATAATCAGACATTTATCCAGTATTGCCATGCTGTAATGCAGCAATTGACCTCCCCGCAACTGGGTGTGGTATTGATTAAACTCAAACTGCTGTCCGGCATGCAGCCGGAGGAGTGTCTGCGGCTGTGCCATATCCGGCGTGATGGCGATGTGATTACTGCCTGCAACCATGCCTTGTACGTTCTGTTCAGTGCCATTCGCCAAACCGATATCCATACCGCACTGAATCATATTTTTGATGTCCCGGTCCGGGATCTCTTCCGGACCGTTCATGTCATCAGTGCACACTATGAGCTGGAAAAAGAGCTGGAAGTGGTTGGCAAAGAAGCTTTGCCGGTTTCGGCAGAAATCAAGAAAATCACCACAGAACCGGCGATTTTTACAGTAAAAAGCAACGCCGAGGATGAGATGGCGACCCTTTTTGCCACCCCGAAGCGCATTCGATTAACAGGTGAATCATGAACATTGATGATTTTCTGCTCACCGCAGGGTTCAGCCTGATCACAGGTATGGTACTGGGTTATTACCTGCGCCAGCTGATTGCGCTGGGCAAGCGTTTCCATCACAGGTTTATCAGGCGCTCCCGCTACTTTGAACAAGACTGAATCTTTCAACTAAGCAGAGACTATGACGATTACACGCTTTTCACATTCATCACAGCAGGTTCAAGGACTGGGGTGGTGGAATGTTTATTTCATTGCCAAATTCGCCCTGTATTTCCAGGGGACGATTGATTTCCACCCGCTGGAAAACGTCGTGCTGGCCCTCTTTCTGTTATTGCCGCTGCGCTCTCGTTTGCTGGCAACGGTCAGGTTCGTCATCGCTGTGCCTGCAGCGGCCTGGTTGCTGCACTACGATTCTTTTCTGCCGCCTTTAGAGCGCCTTTGGGGGCAAATGAATCAGTTAATGCATTTCGAATGGCGTTATCTGTTTGAATTGGCTGGCCGTTTTGTCTCTGTCCAGGCGATATTGGGCCTGTTTGCCGTCTGTATCGGTTATTACCTGCTCAATCGCTTTTTACGCATATCCGTGCTGGTGATGGCGGCGATGTTGTTTTTCAGTCTGCCCTCCAGCCAGATACCGCCTGTCATTGCGGATCAGGGAACGGCTGATAACACGACCCCGATCACCCAACCCGCAGGCAATGTAAACACAACGGCTGCCAACGTGCCGGCGGGCACGGACGATGCCTCGCTGAATCAATACGTCTCTGAGTTCTTTTCCCGTGAAGCAAAGCGGCAAGTGCTGTTTGATGACAGCGCTGTTCAGGCTGCGCCATTCGATATTCTATTTCTGAGCATCTGCTCTGTTGCCTGGGACGATATTGATATTGCCGGGCTGGAAGATCATCCCTTGTTTAAAGAATTCGATGTCCTGTTTGATCAGTTCAATGCAGCGACTTCCTACAGCGGGCCTGCCGTGATCCGTCTGCTGCGAGCCAGTTGCGGGCAGGAAAACCACAGCCAGCTCTTTGCGGGCGCACCGTCTGAGCAGTGCTACCTGTTCGAAAACCTGAAACAATTGGGTTTTGAAGAAAATCTGGTGATGAACCACGACGGGGTTTTCGACAATTTCCTCGAGTTAATTCAAACCGAAGGGAATGTCACGGCAGATCTGATGCCGCAAACAGATTTTTCTCCCTATCAGAAATCGTTTGACGGTGCGCCGATCTACCGCGACAAAGATGTCTTAAATCACTGGTGGCAGCAGCGCCAGCAGGAAGGCAGTGACAAGATCGTCGCGCTCTACAACACCATTTCTCTGCATGACGGCAACCGGATCATTCACGGCAACCAATCCACCGGGCTGGTGAGCTACAAACTGCGGCTGAAAAACCTGCTCGACGATCTGTACGCTTTCTTCCAGTCGCTGGAACAATCGGGCCGGAATATTGTGGTGGTGCTGGTGCCCGAACATGGCGCGGGCATGAAAGGCGATCGGATGCAGATCACCGGAATGCGGGAAATCCCGTCGCCTTCGATTGTGCATACCCCTGTTGGCTTAAGAGTCTTTGGCAAAAACATCGTCCGTACCGGCGAGACAGCCCGCGTGACAGCACCGTCCAGCTATCTGGCGTTATCTCAGCTCATCGCCAATGTCTTAGAACAAAACCCGTACCTGAGCGGCAGCTTTGACCCAGCCTCACTGATCAGTAACCTGCCTGCCACGCCTGTGGTCGCTCAAAACGAAGGCTCTACTGTCATCAGGGTGCAGGGCAAAAACTATGTCACCCTGGATGGCAGCAACTGGTCTGAATACCCGGCGAAATAACACCAGATATTCTCTGCCATTTCCCACGCCCCCATTCGGGGGCGTGGAAGTTACATCGGCAGATTGAACGGCAACAGCGTGACTTTCAGTCATTTGCATAAAAAATAAAATAGAAAAGATATTATTATTTCTCTTAACCATGCAAAATACCGCCCTTATACGCCTTCGGTATCAAGCTTAAATTCATATGAAAAAAAATATATTCACAAAACTTCTCGCCGTGCCTGCCACACTATGTGTATTTATGTTCATACTTTTCTGGAATCAAATGTCTGGAAATAAAGACACGTTAAATGCAATGAACTCAATCTATCTTGATCGTGTCATTCCTTTGCAACAGTTAAAAACAATTTCTGATGCCTTTGCGGTTGATATTGTCGATGCGTTCAACAAATGGAATATTGGTGCACTCTCTCAGCAAGAGCTGGAATTATCGGTCTTAAAAGCCAAAGACATTGTTGCGAATACTTGGGATAATTATCACTCAACCCAATTAACGGCCGATGAAAGAGCCATCTCAAGAACACTGACGGTTGAAATCAATGCCATAAAACAAGAGCTTGTTGCGCTTTTAGAAGAAACGAGAAACCAACCTGATGCTAAACATCAAATCGTCCACAGAGTCTACAACCGTATAGAGCCTCTTTCAGATCAAATAGACAACCTAATTAATATTCAACTAACGACATCTGAACATATTTATCAAACAAGTAAAAATACCTATGAAGCTAATGTTCAGCTTGGGATCATACTTCTTGTTGCTGCCTGTATGACCGGCTTCATCTTTTCTTTCTGGATCATACGGAAAGAATTACGCGTGTTGCCTGAAATTACTGACACCATTCAAAAAATGTCTGATGGTGACTTTACTCCACGTGAAATGACGAAAGCCAATAATGAACTTGATTTAATAACGTCATCGTTGCAAACCCTCCAGCACAGTATTTTCAGCATCATCCAGTCTTCAGAGCGAATTCAAGAGCAGCTGGCTGTAAACCAAACGCAAATATCGACAGTGATACACAACAACTCTGAGAATGCCCAGCGCGAGTTATCTGAAATAGAACAAGTCGCAGCCGCTGCGACAGAACTGTCTTCAACCGCGTCTGATGTTGCCCACAACGCGCACTCGGCGGAAACTGCAGCGATTGAAGCTATCACCATCATCAACGCCAGCTCAAGTACGCTGCAACGCTCCGATTCTATTGCTGAAAGTGTCAGTGACTCTATGAAAGAATCTGCACGAATAATCAACGAATTAAGAGAGCATTCAGAAAAGATAAGCTCAGTGGTTGATGTGATTAACAGCATATCAGAGCAGACCAACCTACTGGCGCTCAATGCCGCGATTGAAGCTGCCCGTGCCGGAGAACAAGGCCGGGGGTTCGCGGTTGTTGCCGATGAAGTCCGTGCACTTGCAGCCAAAACACAAAAGTCGACCATAGATATTCAAACAATCATCAGCCAGCTTCAGGAACAATCCAAACTTGCAGATGAACACATGAAACTCAACACAGACATGGTTTCAGAGTCTCAGATCATTACTCAGGCTTTGTCCGATGCGTTCAAAACGATTTCAGAGCAGGTTGGGCAAATTTCGGACGTCAATGCGTTAGTCGCTACCGCCTCAGAAGAGCAATCTTCTGTCACGAATGATATCTCTCACAGGCTGGAAGAAATCAGTCAAATCGTGCAGAAAAACTCTGAGAATGCCAGCCAGACGACACTGGCAAATAACGATATTTCGACATTAACTCAGCACCTCAGAAAAGAAATGGCTTTTTTTAAAGTCAGATAACATACAGATCAGGCCCAGCTACGGGCCTGAACTATTAATAAATCACTTTCTTGTCACGCTTAAAGAGGCTGACATCTTGGGCATGGCGGTTTCGGTGTGCCCGGTACTCTCACATAACCTAAAGACATACCATCGGTATACTTTCCGTCAGACAAAGTCACGCTGACACTATTTATACCTGGATTGGCTGGCGTAATACTGATTGTTTTACTGCCCTTCAATGCACTCAGGCTCACAGATGTAGAGGCAGTCTGGCCATAGAGATCATCCCGGACATGAATAATCAAGCGGGCATTCACGCTACTATCTTTCGCCGCTGTTGAGTATTTATCAATCAGATATTCTATATTTGCCTGCACTTTGCCCGAAGCATGGGT
Source organism: Photobacterium sp. SP02 (assembly GCF_038519165.1). Taxonomy (NCBI): domain Bacteria; kingdom Pseudomonadati; phylum Pseudomonadota; class Gammaproteobacteria; order Vibrionales; family Vibrionaceae; genus Photobacterium; species Photobacterium sp. SP02. Next base: position 21,937 of record NZ_JASJOJ010000033.1, on the reverse strand, counting down.
CGCACTAGCACTGACAATTCTAGGCTTCTTCTGAACCCAGACACCTTCAGCCGAACACATACCGCCGGATCGGTTTATCCAGACTAATCCGTAACCGTAAGTACGTGAAAACTTCATATTAAGATAGGAATTGGCATCAAGGTTTGATTTATCTTTACCGACATAGCCGAATTCTGAATTGTTGAAATGCACATTGGCATAACGATCAAATAAGTTGCCTTTGGCACGGAATACTTCATCCTGAACCACATGTTTTGGCACTTCCACCCGCAAATAGTCAAACGAGTTGAAAAGGTTAATCAGCGACTCAAAAAAGTTGGCATATTCTTCCTGATTATAATCCGTTTGATCCGGGTTAGAAGGATCAGGATAGGTTTGAGGATCGTTGTAAATATTGTAACCACTCTCGACAGCACCCTTCACATCTTCTGATTTAAAATCATATGATTTGACTCGTCCGTATTCGCAGCCAGAGGGTAAATCAAAGTTACGTGCCTGAGTGCTCACTGAAGTTGCCGCTAATGCTAAAGCAGCAAAAGTAAGAGCGTATTTTTTCTTCATTGTCGTCATCCTTGTTATTGATCTCTATAGGTGTTGCACTACCAATAAATGCGCACATAGGTGCATGTGCAACTAAATCATATAACGGGAGTCGGAAGATTTAGACAATGAGAAAAAGATAAACATGAGACACAGGAATGATATTTACTCACAAACATTGCATATCAATGTGATCAGGTATCATTTTCGAACACAAACGAAGGTAACCGACTTCACGGTTTCCGGCTTATTTCCCCTCCATTTGGGTCGGACTACTGATGCTGTTTTGATACCAAAGTGAAACTAAGGACAGTGAAACTAAAACTGAATTAATAATCAGCTTAAGCGACAAGATATTGACAAACATTGAGTACAGCAACAACCATCTGCAGACGCAGCCCCGGTAGAATGATAAAGACCACCGAGCAATGATGATCCCCCTCAGGGCGTAGAAAAGGGGGCGTAGAAAGGGGCTGAGATAGCAGGATCACAGTTCAATTTTTTCTTGCCATACAATGAGTTAATCGGTTCACATTTCAATTCAATTTCACCGGAAACGGCATTTTCAGCGTTATTTTTTGTGCTATTTACAACTCACCTGGCTGGATGAAATGTCCGCGTCAGGAGTGCGAATAACCATAAACAATAACTCGATCCGTTCGGGAGTCATCTCTCTTGCAAAGGACGGCAAAAGGAAATTGAAATGAGAACCTTACCTACGCTTATTGTTGGTGCGACGCTGATCAGCGCCCCCGCACTTGCCGACTGGCACTTCCGGGGCACCCCGAATCAGTGGAATGCGGCAGCAATGACACAAATAACGACCACTCACTATCAAACCTGCCAGACGTTTCTGCAAGGGGATGCCACAGGTGGCCCGCGATTTAAAATCGACCGCTACGGCGACTGGCAGGAAAGTTATCCCGCCGGCGATTTCACGGTTACCGGTGATCAGAGCTATCGGATCGACTTTTACACCGACAGCCAGACGATACTCACCCCCCCAGTGACCAGTTGCGACAGTTCGTCTCTGGCGCAGAACTTCACGGCGCTGCACTTTCGCGGCACGGCAAATCAATGGGCCGCAGAGGCAATGACCCTGGTCGATAACAACACCTGGTCGCTGTTGGTTCATTTTGACGGACAAACCAGTCAGCGTTTTAAGTTTGACCTGACCGGAGACTGGTCGCAGAACTATGGCGACAATCAGAATGACGGTGTGTTGGACGCATCCGGCGATGACATCTATACCCAGGTTAACGGCGAATATCTGGTCACGGTGAACGACCAGACGCTGAGCTATAGCCTGACGCCCGTGAATCCATGCACCTCAGATTGCACCCCGCTTGCGACGCTCGGCGCACAGTATCAGGTTGATAAAACCACCTTTGCGATCTGGTCGCCGGATCACAGCGATGTCACGGTTACCGTGAACGGCACCGAATACCCGCTGAGCAAAGTGAGCGATGCCAACGGCTACATAGATATCTATCAGATTGACGTTAGCGGCGATCTGCACCTTGCCGAGTACACCTTTAAGATCAATGGCATTCCGGTGCGCGATCCCTACGGGAAAATGGCAAAGCCAGGCACAGGAGACAGTGAAGCCATCAACATTGTGATGGACATGTCCCGCACTGTCCCTGATGGCGGCTGGGCTGAGCGTCCTGCACTGGTGAACCGCGAAGATGCGGTGATTTATGAAGTGCATGTCCGCGATTTCACCATCGATGCCAGCTCTGGTGTCAGCGCAGACAAGCGCGGTAAGTACCTGGGGATGGTTGAAAGCGGCACCCGTTACAACGGGCTGAAAACGGGCATTGATCATCTGGTCGATCTGGGCATCACCCACGTCCAGCTGCTGCCCGTCTATGACTTTGCCACTTGTGACGGACTCCCTGACAGCGATCCTTGTTACAACTGGGGTTATGATCCGCGCAATTACAACGTCCCGGAAGATCGCTATTCACAGGTGCCGACCGATTACGAGGCGCGTGCCAGCGAGTTTAAAACCATGGTGAATGAATTTCACAAAGCCGGGATCCGGGTCATCATGGATGTGGTGTACAACCACACTTACGCCAAAGAGATGTTTGAAAACATCAGCAGCCGCTATTACACCCCCACGGATCTGTCCGGCACAGGCAATTCCATTGATGCCGACCAGCCTATGGTCAGCCGCATGATTCAGGATTCACTGGCTTACTGGGTCGATGAATATGGCATTGATGGTTTTCGTTTCGATCTGATTGGCATTTTCTCTTACCAGGAAGTGGAAAAGTGGGGACGCGCGCTGAACCAGCAATTCCCGGATCGCAATTTACTCCTGTACGGCGAACCCTGGAATGGTTACGCCAGCGATCCGAAAGAAGCGCAACGTGTTCGTTACGGCACCACGCATCATATGGCACAAGAGCATGTCGGTGTGTTCAACGGCGCCTATCGTGAAGCCCTGAAAGGGTCGAACGACGATACCCGGACCGGTTATATGTTCAACAATCTGGGCAGCGCCGATGCGGGCTGGTCTGTCTATGATGGCATGCGCGGTTCAGCGTACGATCCCAATGACAGCCGCAACAGCACCTGGTTCAGAAACTTTGCCGCCGACCCGGAGCAAAGCATCAACTATATTTCTGCCCATGATAATTTCGGGCTGTGGGATAAAGTGTATTTAAGCCTGTCGGGCAATGTTGTCCAGAACAGCTCGCACCAGATTCTCAGCCTGACGCCACCGACCAGCCTCGATTACGCCAAACGCGTGGTGAATTTTGGCATGGGGATGGTACTGACCAGCCAGGGCATCGGGTTTGTCCATGCCGGTGACGAGTTCTTACGGACCAAAACCGACAACGAACAAATGAGTCATCCGGATGCCTGGAATTTCGGTGCGCACGGCGGTACCCACAATACCTACAATGCGCCGGACAGCTTTAACAGCATCAAATGGCAGCGCCGTGCTGATAACGCGGCGACCTATGATTACTTCAAAGCTCTGATCGCGCTGCGCCGCAATCACCCCGGTTTACGCATGCCCTCAAATCAGGACATCGCCAGTTACCTTACAGTCTCCCGACCCGCTGAGTTTGGCGGGCAACTGGTCACAGGTTTTATCACCTACCCGCAAGACACCCATCAGCTGTTTGTGGTGTACAACAGCGGCAACAATCAGACCATCAGCTTGCCTGCAGGCGACTGGACGCTGGTTGCCGATGCATCAGGCGCCCGTCATCAGACTGGGTTATCCGGCAGTGTGGTGGTTGAAGGCACTGCGGTGACTGTGTTTACCCAATCCCGTTAATTGTCTTGGTGCGTGTCCCTGAATGAAGGGGCACGTATCCACAAACAAACAGCGATCAGACATTCAAAAAATAACGACAGGAATTGAAACGTGAACAAAAGGATTGCTCATTCCACACTCTCATTACTGATAGCCGCAGCCCTGGCAGGATGCGGAAGCTCAAACCCATCTGCGGACCAAAACCAAACCATTGCGCCTTATGCCTGTAACCCAAGCGTTGCCGAGCAAAGTCAACAGCTTCGGATTTACCAGGTCATGGTCGAGAGCTTCGTCGATGGTGACCCGAATCTTGGTCATGGTACCGGCTACGGAACCAGTCATCACCAGGGCGATTTGCAGGGGATTATCGACGCTCTGGATTATATTCAGTCGTTAGGGGTCAATGCGATCTGGCTGACGCCTGTGTTTGCGTCGGTACCCACAGCAGGCCAGGATCACTGGGCGGACCGTTTGGATGCAACCGGCTATTATGCCACCGATTATTTTTCGATTGATCCGAAATTTGGCAGCTTGGAAACCGCGAAAGCATTGGTCGAGCAGGCCCATGCCAGAGGCTTGTATGTGTTCTTTGACGGTGTATTCGGCCACCACAAGGAGAATGTGGTGCCATCACCCACCGGAAAGCTGCCCGTGGGCAGCAGCAATCCGGTCAGCTACCCGGAAAGCCTGCCTTTTTATCAGGAAGTCGCAGCTTACTGGATCAAAACACTCAAAATCGATGGCTGGCGACTCGATCAGGCTTATCAGGTGCCTCTCGAGGCCTGGCAGGACATCCGCAAGACGGTCGATGAAGCCTCGCAGTCGGTCACTTACGTCAATCACCTTGGCGAAACAGTTCACCCGCTGGGTTACATGGTGGCTGAAATATGGAATAACGAAAATGTGATCAATCAGACAGGTTATGGTCCGCATGGCACACCGGGACTGTGTTCAGCCTTTGATTTTCCAGTCCGCTACCGGTTAGTCGAAACCTTCGCCGTGAATGAAAACAGCAACGGCGGCAAAGGCGGCAGCTGGCTGGCAGAAGGCATGGATTTGCATCGGCTTTATCCCGATCATGCCAAGCCCAATCTGATGCTGGGCAATCATGATCTCGTCCGTTTTGGTGATCTGCTGCAACGCGGCAATATTGCAGAACCCACCGATGATCAATACTGGCAGCGCCATAAAGCAGCGTTATCTTTCCTCGCCGCGTATACCGGCCCTATCACCTTGTATTACGGTGATGAAATTGGTGATCAGGTTGAACATTTTGCCGATAAAGTGCCGGGCGATATCTGCGCCATCCAAGGCTTATGTGATGATCATGTGGCCCGCTCCAGTGGCAAGGTTGACGGCGTCAGTGCCACGCTGAATGCGCGCCAGCGCGATCTCAAAGCTTATGTTACTGAGCTGATGACAATGCGGGCGGCGCACCCGGCGTTATACCAAGGCGAACGCCTCAATATGATGGCCAATGACAAGGTGTATGTGGATCGCAAGCAAAACGATCAGGACGCCGTTGTTTATCTGGTCAGCACCACAGACGCTTCGCAACAACTGGCTTTAGAAGCAGACACACTGGGCTCAGCCGGAGATTTGATTGACCTGCAAAGCGGTGAGCGCTTTCGCCTCAGCAGCGGATACTACACAATTCCGCTCGATGGCTTTGAAGCACGCTTCCTGCGCATTGCATCCCCGGTACAGCCTGCCGTGGATCTGACGGCCAGGGCCCTGAGCGTGACGGGCACAGGTATGATGGCAAAGTGTGATAATCCCACTGTGACTGAGCAAGGCCCGGTGAGTAAGCCGCTGTATGTGGTTGGCGATTTCACCGATTCAGGGTGGAAGCACAAAGCCAACCGGCAGTTCGAATACAAAGGCCAGAACCTGTATCAGGTGGTAACCAATGAACAGGCCGGCAGCTTCCGTCTGCAGTACGCCAGCAAAGACTGGTCGCCACAGTATACGGCCGAGGGGCTGGAACTCAGGCCGGGTCAGGAAACGCCGCTCACTGCAGGCAGCTATGGTAAAGACACCGCTGCCATGCTCCCTGAAGCAGGACGCTATGTATGGAGCCTGACCTTCCAGGATAACGGCTTACCCGACGCTGTCATGGTGTCGAAATGTGAGTAAATGAATAGACGGCGAGCGCTGTGCGCTTGTCTTGATGCGGGTAAATGGCAGTTGGCAGGATTAAACCTGTCATTCCTTTTTTCATCCTTGTGTCAGTCACATGCCCGTGTTTCACAAAAAAGCCTGCCATCTCTGGCAGGCTGTTTCGTTTTAACGCAGGAACTCGCCGTCACTGCCGATTTTCCCGGGGCCGTTCAAAACGTAAATCCCGGCACTGTAGCCTTTCACGGTAAAACTGATCGTGCCGTTGGATACCGTCAACTGATGACCTGTAACGGCATCGCGGTAGGTCCCGTTTCGCACGCCTGTGATTGGGTGTCCTGCGAAAATACCAGTTGCCACTTGCCGGTATGGGGGCGAGCGAGGCTCCCGTACGAATAAGCAGTAACAATCTCATCCATTGCATTCCTTTTGCTGTTTGAAAGAGCTGACGGTTCTGAACTATCGCAGCCATGATTGCGAAGCGGTGACTTCGCGGTTATCAGCTTATAAGGAATTGATGAGCACCACCCGAATGCCATCCGGGAATTTCACGAATTATGAACAGGTAAATACTATGTGTAACAAAGAGATAGGGGAAACATGCACGCTTAGTGATCAGGGTTCACAACGGAGTAATCGATGTTGTCCACACTGGTGATCTCACCCTGCCCCAGCGTCGCGAGCGTCTTGTCTTTGCTGTATGACGAAGTGTTGGTGTATTGCGGGTTGATGCTGTTGTCCGTGGATCGATTCCCTCTTCCTGTAAGCCGACACTAGTGATGGTACCTGCCAACTGACCCAGACAGGAGTCACTGCTGCCCGAGATGAGGTTTGCAAAGGGGGGTGAGCTGGGTTTAAGTTTTGAGGGATGTGGGATGATGGGAAAATGGGCGGCCAAAATATCTACGCTGAATTATTTGTTCTCATTACTACCTCTGCGAGAGATTTTTCTGAATGAGATATCCATTCTTGTTGGAGTAGGTCAATGAATACCCACGATCTTATGCTATCGATTTTTCTCCATCAAACACACAGATCATTAATTGGACTCTTGGTGTATTTATTGTTCTCATTTGTGGTTTAGACGTCGTTTGATGATAGACCAAACAGCCTACCTTTAGATCTATGTCACTATTTGCACATGAAATCATTGGTGTATAGGGAATCTCCCTATTCTATTGATATCAAGGCTGCTGTAGTATCGCTGTCTGTTTCAATAACCAAGAGATTACTTCAGTGAAGAAAATGCTGAAGAAAAGTATAAGCTATGGAAAGCATTGAGTATTTTCTCGAGAACCCGATTATTGACTTTCCTGTCGGTATTCTTTTCGTTAAAGATAAAAATTACAAGCTTGTTGCTTGTAACAGAGCTTACCTTGAGCTTTCTGGAAAATCTGATTTCGATGAAGTTATCGGTAAAAGTGATGATGATATGCCATGGAAAGTATTTTCCAGAGTATATAGAACACATGATAAAGATATTATTGAAGGGAAAAGTTATGACTTGTTTGAGCCAATCATCGACGCAACAGGTGAAAGATTCAACTTATATGTTAGAAAAAATCCCATCTTAGATAAATCAGGTAAAATCGCAGGCATCGTAGCGAACGCCATGATTTTCAACTTTTTTGACGGTTCATCTATTCTAAAAAAATCATCCGGCATTGTACAGAATGTGAGTTGCGGCGTTAAACTAAAGGAGCTCACTTCTAAGGAGAAAGAAGTTTTATTTCTTTTTCTTAACGGGCACAAAAGGAAATTTATATCTGATTCTCTAGAAATATCAAGTAAAACGTTTGATACACATATTTCATTCATTAAAGAGAAGTTAGGTTGCCAATCCAGCAATGAAATCATGATTAAGGGAATAGAACTTGGCCTACATAAAAAGGCACCTGAGTCATTGTTATAGTTCAATAAAATCAATCGGAATAAAATGATTCACCTATCTTTCATAGCGTCTAACATTTAATAGGCTTCAATCGTCCCCTCATGTAATCATGAAAAAACCATTCACATAAAATATGTGAGTCAGTTATTTATGATAACTAATTTTCAGTCACTTATATGCTTCTTTTTATAATCGATACAAACGCTTGACAATTATTTTAATGACCTTGTTTTTAACAACAAGATACAGTATTTAAAGTTGGTGTAAAAATGGTTAAAATTAAAATGTTAAATAAAAAACCAAACCTTGCCTTATTTGGTGTAGGATTAGCGAGCTTCCTTGGCTGTGTTGATTTTACGATAGTGAATACAGCACTTCCAGACATTCAATCAGAGTTTTCCTCTTCATTATCCTCGTTACAGTGGATCATGAACATCTTCGTTATCGCATTATCGTCCATGATGGTAACGATGGGAAGATTGGGAGACATTTATAGCCATGAAAAGGTTTTCTACACAGGGGTGATCGTATTTGGACTATCCTCCGTAGCAGCTGCACTATCCCAAAATATCGAAGTATTAATTATAGCCAGGTTAATACAAGGACTTTCCTGTGCAATTCTGTTTACAAATTCCGGAGCGATTATTTCGCATATATTTCCGGTAGAAAAACAAGGCCATGCACTGGGAATTTTATTTGGAATCAATGGTCTTGGTTTAGCACTTGGCCCTTTTCTTGGCGGCCTGCTTGTCAATTATATAGGTTGGAGATGGATCTTTTATATCAACATCCCCATTATCACTATTTCTGTATTGGCTTGCTTGCTTTCCATTCCTAAAACCAAACACAAGGAAAGTAAAGGTCGCCTGGATATCCCGGGATCTATTCTTGTGACCTTAATTCTTGCTTGTTTGTCAATACTGTTCACTCAAGGTTCAGTATGGGGCTGGCTGTCTACTCATGCAATTTCTCTGGTTGGTTTCGTTACTTTCTTAACCATCATGTTTTTCTTTGTTGAAAAAAGGGCAGAGGATCCAATTGTCAATTTCAAGATCATGAGGAATGCGCAATTTTCATCGTCAGCAATCGCTTCCTTTACACTTGGGGCATTCTATAGCCTGGCATTCTTTCTGATGCCACTTTATCTGGATAACATCAGACATCTGTCTGCATTGGATATCGGCTTCATGTTACTTCCTACGACCGCAGGAGTCGCGATTATTTCGCCTTTTGTTGGTAAGGCAGTAGACAAATTTGGGTGCAAGCCTATTATCGTGCTGGGGCTAGGATTGCTGGCTTTATCGGCAGGGCTGCAATCTCAATTTGTCGCTGATGAAACAACACCCTTCATCCTTCTTTCCTTTCTCTGCATGGGAATTGGCTGGGGATGTGTTTTAAGCCCGTCAATGACAGCAGCCGTCACGTCCGTACCGCAAACATATACAGGTGCCGCCATCGGAAACTTGGGAACAATACAAAATACGGGGGCTTCTGTTGGGCTGGCGATAGGCGTCGCGTTGTTCAATAGCAAGTTTATGGACAATATTTCCTCCGGACTGGGGGTGTCGATTTCGTCAGCAGAGCATTCCGGGGATATAGGCCAGCTCATGGATATGTTGACTCAGCAGCTAAGTACGAAACCAGACATTATTGCTCATATTGTCGTTTCAGGTTTCATGGCGTCCTATTCGAGCGCAATGTTATTGCTGGCTGCAATATGTTCATTGTCAGTCCTGACTTTGCTGATAAAGATGAAAAGCACAACGTCTGATGCCATCGAGGAAAGCTGACAGCCAGAGCTAACGGTCGTATTTAGGAGTTCTCCCGAAAAAGAATCAAAGCCGACAATTCGGCTTTGATTCTGTATGTAGCCATCGCAATCAGCTCCAGGGCATGATGGAGGCTATGGAAAAGATGCGATACATCCACAACCGTTTATTGCGCAAGGCTCATGTGATTCAGACTGCCAGTGATACGTGTCACCCTTCTGCATGCCGATACTGTCGAAGATGACTGCCGACTGGTCCTGACGGTAGTCGGTGCTGTCCACGACCTTGATTTCTGCCGTACCGCCCGAGATTAAGGTGGTGAGTTGGGTTTAGGTGTTTTGAAGTTGACAGCCAAGAGACTGCCGCTAGCTTGGTAGTTCCAGTAATTCAGCAGATTAAATCGGCTGTAAAATGCTCATATTAAAATGTCTGTCCTTGTAGGCCATTGCAATGAGACAAAAAGTAAGCAGTGGCTTTTGCTGAGTCAGCAATAATCACAGTGATCGTGATATAGCGAAGATGCGCTAATACTTCACACTCAGATTATTATCGACAGATTTCACGCCTGGGACGCCTTTCGCCAAGCTGCCCGCTTTTTGAATACTGGCTTCTGATGCCACAAAACCACTGAGCTGCACCACACCTCTGAAGGTCTCCACACTGATTTCAAGTGACTGAAGTTGGGGATCATTAAATATGGCGGCTTTTACCTTTGTTGTGATAACCGAGTCATCAAAGTATTCCCCGGTGCCTTGTCTGCTCGCCGTTGAGCCACAGCCAATCACAAACAGTAATGCCACAATGGTTAAGATCGAAGTAAAATGCTGTAATGTTTTCATAACTCACTCCCGCTGTTGTCACTGACGCACGAATTACTGATTACATCCACACAGATCCATTATGGTCTGTGTGTCGCAGTCCCGTACGATTCAAAACCCGCAATAACATCAAATAATTCTTCATCAATGACACGCTGGCGTAACCGGTGAAAATCCGTGCCCAATGTTTCTAATTGATTCTCAATGTTCTTTTCTGCACGCTGCATGGCTATCAGCCGACAGGCATTTTCACTGGCTAAAGACTCTGCACAGGCACGAAATAAAGACACAAAAATATATTCTTGCACGAAAGCAATAATGGCCGGCTTGCGCCCCTGAATCACTTCCGGCAGGTTTTGAGTCGGCCAGTCTCGCTGAGCAATCTCGCGATACCAGACCTCGTCAAGAGGCAATAAGCGCAGACAATTCGGTTCGAAGGTCGCCCCGGAAACCGGATGATTATGGAATAGATACACCGGGCCAATATCGCCACCTATACGCCGGTTTTCTATTTCTGACCGGATTTGACTGACCATAGCCGTGATTGCGCTCATTGAGTTGGGAAGCTCAAAGCGGGTATCAACGTCCAGATGACAGCTGTCAAGACGGGTCTGAATACGCTCACCCACAGTCCATATCCTTTTCCGGCATGGATGTTCACTAAGCGTCTGAACCGCAAAATCGACTAAGCGCTCGTTAAACTGTCCGACTAAACCCTGATCTGAGCCAAATATCACTGCTGCGACCATATTTGCTTTCTCATGAGTCTGCGGGCTGGCGGCAACCGACTTCTGGCGGAGACCGACGAGCAGAGCAAGCTGTACGGCCCTGTTGTAGTCCTCCAAAGCGCTTACGGCATTCTCATACTCATGAATACTTGATGCCGCTATCGCTTTCATCGTACGTACGATCGCGATCAGGTCAGACGCTGTCGCAATTTTACGGCGTAGGCTAACAGCAGTATTACTCATCTCTTTTCCTCTTGCTCTGGCAGGAAATCCAATAATGCCTGCTTTGCAATATCGGTAATCAATGCCCGATCTGCAGCGCTGAGCGCATCGTCTGAGTCTAATTGCGCAACCAGTTCATCCGGTATCTTTACTGCAGCAGCACAGATGGCAAGTTCTGCTTCTGCCATCTGTGCCAACGGCACGCGATCCAGTAATCCTGCGGTCAATGCCAATAACACGCTCATCTGTATTGGAACAGCAAGCGGCGATAACTCCTGCTGTTTCAGACAAGCCCGGATACGTAAGCCGTGTACCAGTTTCAAACGCGTCGTTTCATCAAGCCGGGCACCAAAGCGGGAAAAGTTTTCAAGTTCTTCGAACTGCGAATATGCCAGCTTCAGATCACCGGCGACAGCCCGATAAGCTGCGCGCTGTGCCTTACCGCCAACACGGGAAACCGATTTACCGACATCGACGGCAGGCAAAACACCTAACTCGAAAAGTGCGGGCGACAAATAAATCTGACCATCAGTGATCGAAATCAGGTTGGTCGGTATATACGCTGAAATATCTTGTGCTTCCGTTTCGATGATCGGCAAGGCGGTCAGCGAACCTCCCCCCAGGCTGGGGTTTAGGTGTGTTGCCCGCTCTAACAGGCGAGAATGTATATAAAAGATATCGCCGGGAAAGGCTTCTCGTCCCGGCGGTCGGCGCAGTAACAGAGAAAGCTCCCGATAGGCTCTAGCATGGTGCGTAAGATCGTCATAAACCACTAACACATCCCGGCCCTGAGCCATAAAATACTCAGCGATACTGGTTGCAGCGTATGGTGCAATATAAGCGAGTCCCGGCGGGTCATTCCCTTCTGTCACCACCACGACAGTGTAGGCCAATGCCCCTTTTTCACGCAGCGTCGCAATGACTTTCGCTACCCCAGAAGCGCGCTGACCAATCGCGCAATATACGCAGAGGACGTTTTTGTCGTGTTGGTTCAGGATGGTATCCAGCGCAATCGCGGTCTTGCCGGTTTGCCGATCACCTAAAATTAACTCACGCTGTCCGCGGCCAATGGGGATCAGGGCATCAATCACTTTAATCCCGGTTTGCAAAGGAACAGTCACAGCAGCCCGATCCATGATATGCGGTGCGGGCTGTTCAACCGGCAAACGGACTCCGGTCAGCAGATCACCCTGACGATCAAGGGGTCTGCCGGTCGGATCAATGATCCGGCCAAGCAACCTCTCACCCACAGGCACATCGACCACGTGACCACAGCGCTCAACCGGATCACCCGCCTGAAGCTGCCAGTAGTCACCAAGCAGAACCACACCAATTTCATCTTCATCCACATTAAAGGCGATGCCCTCAATGTCACCGGGAAATTTAAGCACCTCCTCAAAGCCCACTCCTGGCAGACCGGAAACCTTAGCGATGCCTGCGGCAATACTGGCAACCCGCCCGATTTCTCTGGGCGTTAACTGAGGCGAAAAGGTTGCGCAGGCTGCGTCAATTGTGGCAAGTGAGGCATCCAAAACGCGCTTGAGTGGCTCAGCTCTCATCAGCATTGCCCTTAGTCTGTACCCCCTGTTCAGGTACTGAGGCTTTAATCAGTTCATCGACACTGTGTTCCAGTGCCTTGAGATATTCCTCGATACTCCATGCCACTTTCTGTCCGTCAGTACTCAACTCAATACCACTGACCATTTCCGGCGCCGTTGCGAAACGAATAGCTGACGTCGTGCCGAATATTTTCCTGACCTGGGTTTCAATCAATATTTGGTTTTCTGACGGTAGTTCAAAGGCTGAACGCACCACAATAGGCTCAGCATCTGTACGCAGGGCGCTCGCCAATTTGCATTGTTCGTCAGTGCTTAACGCTTGCAGGCGGGCCACAAAAGCGGAAGTTATACGTTCCTCAAGCGTCACATCAGCCAAGTCAGCCAACGCCTTACGTGCAATAGCAAAAACCTGTTGTTGCATGCGGCGACCTATTTCTTGCCGCAGTTCTCTGGCTTCAGACTCCAGATTTTCCTGACGTTTAGCACTGAGTAACAGGGCTTCTTCACGCGCTTTATCCAGCAGACGCAAACGTTCCTGATTCGCCGCCACTGTCGCCTGGCTGAGCAATGTTGCTCTTTCCTTATCAAAAATCGCCTGCTTTTGCTGAAACGCCTGGCTCACTTTTTCGGCTTGGATCTTTGTTGCATCTGCGTCAGCCAGTTCACTGGCTATGCGCTGCTCTCGTTCGTCGATGGCATTGAGTATCGGACGATACAAAAACCGTTTGAGCAGCCAAACGAGTATCAGGAAATTAATAATCTGAGCGCTGACAGTAAACCAGTCGATGAGCATGCGCTATTTACCTGCCATCTGACCGATAACATAGTTCCAGAATGGATTAGCAAAAAGCAGAATCATCGATAGCACAAAGCAATAAATAGCAATTGATTCGATCATAGCAAGACCAACAAACAAGCTGCGGGTGATCGTTGCTGAGGCATCGGGTTGCTGCGCCAAAGCACTGAGAGCAGCGGCTACAGCCCGCCCTTCACCTAAAGATGGCCCAATGCTACCGACAGCCATTGTCAGACCAGCTGTAATAATCGAGACGACCGCAATAACTGTTACCGTATCCATAAGGTAGTCCTATTCATGTTTTAGCTTGTGGTTGAGTTTCGGACTTACTGACGCGAACGTGTCGCCGCCGCAATATAAACAGTCACCAAAATGCTGAAAATATATGCCTGAACAATGCCGGTTAGCAGCCCAAGCGCACTCAGAGCGATCGGAAAAAGAAAGGGAGTGAGAGACAATAGGATGGCAAGAATCATAGTGCCACTCATCATATTTCCGAAAAGTCGCGCGGCCAGAGCCAAGGTGCGTGAAAATTCACTGATGATATTGAAGGGCAGCATAATCACTGTCGGCTTCAGATAAGCGCCCAGATAAGCCCTCAAGCCACAATCCGAAATACCGTACATGGGTACTGCGATAAAAACACAGATAGAAAGTGCTGTGGTGGTAGAAAGCGAACCGGTCGGTGGCTCGAAGCCAGGAACAATGGTGAAAAGACTGGCCGAACCGATAAACAGGAATAGGGTACCAATAAAGCCCAGATACAGACGCGGCCGGGCCAGACCAACATCGCTAATCTGATTGACGATCCCAATCACTATGATTTCCAATAAGTTCTGCCAGCGACTGCGTTTCAATCCCCTGGACAAACGTCGTGTCACCAAATAGGACCCCAGCGTCAACACCGCCATCAGCCCCCAGGTAAAAATGATAGTCGCATTGATTTTAAACAGACCCCATTGCCAGAAAATGATGCTGTCCGGACTAAGGTGCATTATTGCCCTCCTGAATCGCTTCAGCTGAGCGGGTAAGCCGAATGATGGCCCAGCGCGCCAGGCTAAAACCCACTAAAGCCGCCAGCCAGTGCTGCCAGTTGTCACCACAAATCCAATAAAAGCCAGTTAAAACAATCCCGGTACGTACCAGCAGACTACTGAAAAACCACAAAGCCACATAGTCAGAGGCTATCGTCTTCTGAACGGTCAACCACAATCCACCGAAAAAAATGATACCCAGCACAATACCCATGATCAAAGGGGCGACAAGCCATAGATTATTCATCATCGTCAGTTTCCTGTTCATGAATTTCGCGACCTTCTTTGGCCAGCCAGTGCCAGGCATTGGCACAACCAATAACCAAACCGGCCACCAGCAAAGCCAGCGTCCAGGAATGTTCGCTGGGGTATCGGTTATCAAGCCAGATGCCCAGTGCTGTCCCGAGCAGGGTCGGTATCGCTACAGACCAGCCAACCAATCCCATCATGCCGAGGCCATTCCAGATGGTTCGCGATACATGCCGCTGAGACTGCCGCTTCCTCGCCGCCTTCGTCCCAATTTTCTGGCTGAAAGCCGTCTTTGTGATTGGCGACTTACCTTTTTTCTCATTCATGATGCAGTGTGAAAAAACGACGGATAAAATCGTCTTCGATTTTCGCTAACACCGAGCGCACACTTTTTTCCTGCTCGTCCAGTGCAAGGAATTCCTGTTCAATTGCATCATGCAGCTCTTCTAACGCCAGCCCGCCGATGGCATTTCTCACTGAAACCAACACATCTGTGCCCACTTTAACCAACACACCTTCGTCTACTGCTATATAAACCTCTCCGTCAGATGCGGTTTCATAAATCAAAATGCCCGGCACAAGCGCGGCTGCGCAATCAAGCCTGTTTGGCAACAGCCCAAAAGCGCCACTGTCTGACTCTGCGACAATGCGAAGAACGTTATTCTTCTCTGCAAACACATGATAAGGCAGTAAAATCTTAAGCTGCATGCTCGTCGCCGGCATCGTTTACATCCTTCCGCTTCTTCGCATTGTCAGTAGATTCACCAATAGCGCCAATCATATACAGCGCGCTCTCCGGTACATCCTGGAATTCATCGTTTAAAATGCGCTCACAACCGTCGAGAGTGTCTTCAAGACTAACCAGCTTGCCTTTAAGGCCGGTAAATTGTTCCGTGGTAAAAAATGGCTGGGTAAGAAAGCGTTCCAACCGGCGGGCCCGACCGACGATTTTGCGGTCATCATTCGACAATTGCTCTAAACCGAGCATTGCAATGATGTCCTTGAGCTCGGCATATTGGGCTAAGGTTCGACGAATCTCCTGCGCCAATTCATAGTGCCGTTTTCCGATGATATTAGGCGTCGCCATTTTCGAATTCGACTGGAGTACATCAATCGCTGGATACAAGCCTTCGCTGGCCATTTTTCGCGACAGTACAATAGAAGCAGAGAGGTGCGAGAAGGTATGCACCGCTGCGGGGTCGGTGAAATCATCCGCGGGAACATAAACGGCCTGAATAGAGGTAATGGCACCTCTGTCAGTATTTGCTATGCGCTCTTCCAGCTGTGCCAGTTCGGTGCCCATCGTCGGCTGATAGCCAAGCCTGGCTGGCATCTGGCCAATCAAACCAGAGACTTCCATACCAGCCTGGATAAAGCGGTAAATGTTATCGATTAATAGAAGAACATCACGATGTTCGTCGTCACGGAAATATTCAGCCATGGTCAATGCCGCATGACCGACTCTGAAGCGGGCACCCGGCGGCTCGTTCATCTGCCCGAATATCATCACCATACTTTCCAGCACACCCGCTGCCTTCATTTCGCGATACAGCTCTTCGCCTTCACGACTGCGCTCACCAATCCCACAAAAGATGCTCACACCTTCATGCTGCCCAACCATGTTGTGGATCATTTCAGTCAAAAGCACAGTCTTACCGACACCGGCTCCACCGAACAAGCCCGCTTTTCCGCCTCGTTCCAAAGGGACCAAGACATCGATAATTTTGATCCCGGTTTCAAAAATACTGGATTGTGTTGAACGATGCTCCAATGCAGGAGGGGCACGATGAACGCTGCGCCACTGCACCACAGGTTCTGCTAACCGGTCAATGGTGTTGCCAAAGACATCAAACATCCGCGATAAAATCGCTTTGCCGACCGGCGCCATCAAAGGGCCGCCACTATCAACAACCGGCATGCCACGGGCTAATCCCTGCGTGGTGGTCAGGGCGATACCTCGCACACGCTGCGCATCCAACTGGGCTACCACTTCAATCGCAATTTCGTCATCCGCCCCCGTGCGCAACAGAGAATGTATCTGGGGTAACAGGGATTGAAAAAGGACATCGACGACACTGCCTCGAACAGACACGATGACGCCTTTATTGAATGAACTTTCAATATTTTTCATATGCGCCCCTAAGCACCAAGCCGCTCTATGAGTCCCTTTTCTTTAATTTTCTAAGTCTAGTCCAGATCGAGACAGTACTTCCCTGCCACTTAAACAAAAAAGCTCAGATTAACCGCGCCCTTGATATCTGTCGCGCCACCAGAAGCTAAGGTGGTGAGCTGGGATTAGGTGTTTGAGGGGGGATAAATTAGCGGCCAATAACTCACCGCTATAATGTATGCCTTTGTCTCTTTTGTTTACTCACCATACAAAAAAGCCATGAACTATCATCATGGCTTTAAAAGAAAAAATCAGCTGTCATTACAGTGATGAACAAATCGTTGGAAGCATGTCATTCACATTAGTGCCATGAACAGGCTGGCCTTTCGCTGAAAAATGCCATTCATTATTCTGACGAGATAACAATGCGATATAGATGCCAGTGTGATTACCTTGCTCTGACAGGGTGAACCGACATAGTTCAGCCTGCGTTTGGTCCATCACTCGGCAATACGCCTGTTCGACTTTACTGAATGGCTGACCGCGAAAGCTATTTACTGTCAGGGCCATATAGCTCACATTTTTCGGCAGCTTTTCCAGATTGATTTTAATCTGCTCATCATCGCCATCGCCTTCACCGGTACGGTTATCACCCTGATGCTGAACGCTTTTACATTTTGACTTCAGTTTCTGGAAAAAAACCGTATCCAATACCTCACCCGTCTCGTTTAACAACACACAAGAGGCATCAAGATCAATATCGCTCGCACCGAAAATGGCACCAAAAAAACCTGTGGGTTTCACCGGATTCCAACCCAAACCAAGGGTCAGTTTTTTCAATTCAACTGACGCACTCTTAGTCAGAGATATGGTGCTGTTTTTTTCTAGATTAATCGCCATAACTACTTCTTCCAGGTCCGAGAATTATTGGTAACCGTTGACAAAATCAACCAGACCCAGCTGATAGCCAGCACCCACTGCTTTGAAATTCCACTGACCGTTTTCTTTAAACAGAGAACCGAATTGCACCGAAGTTTCACTGTGGAAATCATTGCCCAGATTGAACTGTGCAATCAGCTGACCCGAGTCTTCGTTGTACAGCTTGATGTAACTGTTTTTCACCAGACCGAAATTATGATTACGGGCTGGGGCATCGTGAATTGTCACAATCAGCGAAATCTCATCGGCGTCCGGAGACATATTGGTCAGGTTGATTTTGATGCTTTCGTCATCACCTTCACCGTTACCGGTACGGTTATCACCTGTGTGAACAACCGCTCCCTGCGGACACTTCAGATTGTTATAAAAAATAAAGTGACCATCAGAGAGGAGTTTTGGCTCGCCCTGCGCATTGTGGCGACAAACAAAAGCAGATGCGTCGATATCAAACGGTGAGGTATTGGTCACCGGATCCCAACCCAGACCCAGACGAAGATTAACCAGGCCCGGCTCTGTTTTTTGCAGGTTGATGGAGTTGCCTTTTTCTAAATTAATAGCCATAACGTTTCTCTAATGATGATTTAATTTGACAGAACAGACAGTAATTCTGTTTTCATGGATTCCATTTTCTGGCTGGCGGCCTGACGTTGTCTTGCGCCTTCCTGCTCAATGGTAACCACATCCTGCAGGGTGCTGATCAGTGTGGTCTGAACATGTTCAAGGGTTTCGATATCCACAACAGAGCGCTGATTGCTTCGTGCAACATCCAGCGTGTTCTGACGCAGCATGTCGGCATTTTTACGGATCAGATCATTGGTGGTATCGTCAATCTTGTTGCTGAGTTGAACGGCTTTCTTCTGCTCCAACATCGAAATTGCCAGCGTAAACTGCTTCTTCCATGCAGGAATGGTCAGCGTTTTGATGTTGTCGAATTTCTCAACCAAGGTCAGATTGTTGGTTTGCACCATGCGGATCATCGGTGCGGTTTGCAGCGCCAGCATTTGCAGTGATTTCAGGTCATACACACGCTTTTCAACCCGTGCCGCAATGTCTTTCATGTCACTCACCTGCTGGGCAAGGAATGAGGAACTTGCTGCTTCTTCAGCCATGCCATCAATTTTCTGCTGAATCAGATTCAACTTGGCTTCGCCGAACACAATGCAGGAAGACAGCTCTTTGTACTCATTCATATTATGAATGAAGACGTTGTCCAACTGATGCGCACGTTCACGCAGACTGGATTGCTGCTTATCAATTTCTTTGACCAGGCGCTCAAGCTGCGTATTGACCGAGTTAAACTGAGCCAGAATTTTTTCTTTGGTGTTCTTGACCTTGGAAATCAGTTTGGAGAAGAAGTTGCTTTCCCCCACCAGGGCTTCAATATTGACGCCCTTCGCCAGGCCAATCACCTCCGTCAGATTACCAGCCATGTGCTCCAGATCTTTACACTTCACATGTTTCAGCATGTCATCCGAGTAGCTGCCGATCTTCTGGGCAGACGCATCGCCCAGCGTTGCTACGCCATTCGGACTGTAAACATCCATTTGGGACAATTGGCTGACAAGGGTGGTTCTGAGCACTTGCGTATCAATCTGGCATTGCTCAAGCTCGGACTGATACTGCCCCATCGCCTGATCAACCGCAGCCTGAACGACCGCCTGCTCAAGCGCAACCGGGGGTTGTGAGACTTCGGTGGATTGCCCACCTGGCGCAGGGGTTGCTGTGTTTACAAAAACAGGTTTAAACGTCATTTTTATTCAGCTCTATGATACTGGAAAATAGCTTTTCCTGGATTTCGTTCAGTTCGTAATACAATGAGATTTCACTTTTTTCATGAAGTGCAATGGCAGTTAAAAACTGTTGTTTCCACACCTGGATGACATTAGTACGAATATCTTCCAGTCGGCTAAAACCATTCACCAAATTTGACGAATAAAGTTTTAATTGTGGTAATGTCATTAACAATGATTGACGTAACACTTGCAGGTTAGACAATTTTCTATCCCATCGACTTACGGCTTCTTTCTTTGTCGCAACAATGTCGATCTCGAAAGGATTAGAGGCTATTTCACTGTTTTTATCCGAATGCAACTCTGCGTTAAAGGCAGCCACTTTTATTTTAGCCGCCAGAATTCTCAGCTCTAATTCTTTATAAATTGAATGAACCTCTGACATACGATGCTCAAACTCAGACAATGTGGATTTCATTGATGTCAAATCCTGGAATACAGAGTCGATTTTTGCATCTACCTGATCACAGGCAAAATCAAATTCATGCTTAATAAATTCAATTTTTCCTTTTTTAGTCCGCATAAAGGTCGATATTCGGCTGGACATTTTCTTTGGGTTAAAGATAGAAACATCGATACTCTTAACAATATCGATTACCAACGAACCCAAGTCAGTCAGTTTATCAACTTTACCCAGCTTAGCGTAATCAGATAACTCACCCTGTACATCTTGAAAACGTTTCGATAAGTGGTTACAAAATTCAATCTGAGCCGTTGCACTTTCAATATTAATTTCATCTGAGAAAGTGCGTATTTTAAGATAATCATTCGATGATATCTCTGAGCATTCTCCTAAAATAGCATCTACTGATTTCTTCCAGTCACTCGGAATATCTATTTCACCATTCACCGACTTAACCTGGCTTGAGAAAAGTAAGCCAGGCGACCGGTTAACTTTTTCCGGTAAATCTGACACTTTCGGTGAATTCTCTTGTTTTATCCGAGCAACAGAAGAGAAATCTTTTATGTTTGATTTCTTATCTTGATTTGTTTTAGATGCACTATGAAAAGTTTTTACCATTCTCTCGCTCTGCTCTAAGTCAACGTCGTTAAACCTATAACGATAAAGCATTGATTCTGACAGCAGCAATCCTATTACTCACCACCTTTTATTACAACTTTTGAAATGTATTTAGACACTGTCATTTTTACTTATCCCATAGTCAAAATCACGCCCCTTAATCAAAAGTTAAATTCTTTGACTCTGATTCAATATACAAACAATTAATTTAATTTTTCTAAAAACCCTAAAATAACAAAAAAGTAAACGTTAACTAAAGTCAACGTCTGAAATTTTCACAAAATGAATACCACTTGTTAACAATAGACAGTGTTCAAAACACTGTAATCACTGTTTGATATGGACTGACAATCAGGGACTATGAAAGGGTAGTATCGGTCTGAACTCCAAACTGAATTTCGACAACATTCTTATCTGAATCCGGCCCGCACCAGTTGTGGTAAACCTCGCGGCTTTCACCGGTCAGCCTACAATCTTCGTCTTTCATTTCCTGTAACAGTGGCTGGTAACCTTTGACAAATAAATCATCCAGCGGACCTTCAAAAACGCAGGTAGCGCAATGGAAATCAGATAAACACTTCGCCTCAATGTCGCCTTTCAGAAATTCGTCACACTCGCCAGCGACAGGCAGGCAGAAATCCATATCAAATTCGGTCTGGTCATCCTGAGGAAAATGATAGGCAATGAAATGCCACGGGCCTGTAACATGTAAGTTTGATCGATCAATCAGATCCTGAATCTGCCGACTGCAATCAACGCTGGCAGGGCCAACATCGGAAATATACAAACGCTTTCTGATAAACAAAACCTGACTGGGGGAAGTGTGCTTAATATGCATTCTGTTGTCCTTTTTCGTATCTTAAAATTCCGCAAGAGTATTTCAGTGTTGCCCCAGGCTGGCAAAGACCAGAGAAAAGGTGTGGAAGGATCGTCACAATATGCACTTAAGTGCGCTTTGTGAGGTAACGTCTGCAGATTTTGCAAACTCTGGATACATCGGTATCGGTATCGGTATCGGTATCAGGGTGAGAGCATGAGTTAACAAGTTGTAAAATCACCATATAAAAAGCATGTTG
>NZ_JASJOJ010000032.1:0-51377 GCF_038519165.1 Photobacterium sp. SP02 | reverse complement strand
TGTGAGCACGGATTTTCCCTCCCCTTGGCAAGGGGAGGGCTAGGGTGGGGTTCGTACGGCGTGCACCGATTTGGCATGTGTGCCCGATAACCCCTCCTAGCCTCCCCCTTGAAAAGGGGGAGGAACTGATTGAGCTTGTTGTGAGCACGGATTTTCCCTCCCCTTGGCAAGGGGAGGGCTAGGGTGGGGTTCGTACGGCGTGCGCCGATTTTGCACTTGTGCTCGATAACCCCCTCCTAGCCTCCCCCTTGAAAAGGGGGAGGAACTGACTGAGCTTGTTGTGAGCACGGATTTTCCCTCCCCTTGGCAAGGGGAGGGCTAGGGTGGGGTTCGTACGGCGTGCACCGATTTGGCATTTGTGCCCGATAACCCCCACCTGGCCTCCCCCTTGAAAAGGGGAAGGAACTGATTGAGCTTGTTGTGTCACTCCGATCTCACCCTGTTTCCATTTTTCCACCATTTAATTTTCCGTCCCTGAGTTGCTGCAGTACCTGCTCTTTGGGACCGTCGGCGACGAGCTGGCCTTGCTCCAGAACCACGATGCGATCGACGACATCCAGCATGCTGGTTTTATGGGTGAACAGGATCAGGGTTTCGTCATTGTCGAGCCTGTTTAATACCTGTTTGAGTGCCTGTTCGGCTTTGTTGTCCATGCTGCTGCTGGGTTCGTCCATAACCAGGACTTTGGGCTCGGTGAGCAGGGCGCGGGCGATGGCGATGGCTTGTTTCTGGCCGCCGGAGAGCGCTTGCCCGCCTTCGCCGACCTGACGATCCAGTCCGGCTTCATCCTGTCGGGTAAAGGCGGTGACGCCGGCCCGCTCAGCAGCTCGGAGAATGGCGTCGTCACTGACTTGCGAGCGGCCTAATGCAATGTTATCGCGGACAGATCCATAGAAGAGCATCAGATCCTGCGGCACGCTGCCGATATTGCGCCGGATGTCCGTGGGGTGCAGCTGGCCGATGTCAGTGTCGTCAAGGCTGATCGAACCTGCCGAGGGTTTGTATAGCCCCATGATCAAACGCTCTATGGTGGTTTTTCCGGCACCGACCCGGCCAATAACGGCGACTTTTTCCCCCGGTTCTATGGTCAGATCCAAGTCTTTGATTGCCATACGCTGCTGGCCGGGATACTGAAAACTGACCTGACTGAACTGAATCCGGCCCTGTAAGGAGGCGCGATGCAGAAAGCGCTTATCAGCTTCTTGCTCGACAGGTAAAGCCATGAGTTGTTCGATAATGGTCTTGGCCGATTTTGCCTGATGGTAGCGGGTAGACAGCAAAGCCAATTGCACCAATGGCCCAACCGCGCGGCTGCTGAGCATGGATACGGCAATCAGACCGCCCATGGTTAATTCACCGGCGGCAATCTGATACACGCCAAACACTATCATGCCGACTGTGACAAATTGCTGGCAGAACCCGGCGGTGTTTTGCACTGAATCGGTCAGGCGTCGCGATGTGATACTCCAGTTGGCCATGTGGGCAACCGCTTCTTCCCATTTGTACTGAAACTGGCTTTGCGCTTCGAACCGTTTGATGGTGTCCAGTCCGGACAGGCTTTCAATCAGGTTGGCGTGTTTTTGCGACGACAGGCGAGAGCCTTCTTCTATGCTTCTTCGCAAAGGCCGTTGCACCAGCAGGCTGTAGAGAATCAGCAAGGCCAGGGCGATGATGGGAATGATCACCAGCGGCCCGGCAATCAGCCAGATCACCACCAGAAACAATATCGCAAACGGCAGGTCAATCAGGGAAGTGATGGTCGCCGAGGTGAAAAACTCCCGGATCGCTTCAAATTCCTGCAGATGCCGGGCCAGCGCACCGACAGAGGGGGGCCGGGCTTCCATCCGCAGACCCATGACTTTGGCAAAGAGCTTGGCGGATATCAGAATGTCGGATTTTTTCCCCGCCACATCAATGAAATAGCTGCGCATTAGCTTAAGCACAAAGTCGAAGCCAAAGATCAGCGTGATGCCGCTGGCCAGCACCCAGAGTGAATCAAACGCCTGATTCGGTACAATTTTGTCGTAAACCAGGCGGGTAAACAGCGGGGTGGCAATGGCAAACAGGTTGATCAGTATCGAGGCAATAAACACATCGCGATAGATATTTCTCGACAGCCAGAGTGTGCCCCAGAACCAGTGTCCCTGAGTGGGTTTGAGCAACTCCGGCGACCGCTCGTCATAGCGAAACCGTTTTTTGAGCAGAAACAGGTGGCCGGTATAGCTGTCATTGAATTCTGAAAAAGAAAGCCAGCGCTCTTCGCTGTCAAACTGGGGCGATAAAACCGCCAGTTGTTGTTTTTCATGATCAATACTGACGACGACGCAGGCGTTGTTGCCTTTCAGCAGCAGTATGGCCGGTAGCAACATGGGCGGCAGTTTTTCTACCGCCAGTTTTTCTTCTTTTGCTTCAAGTCCGGCTTTTTCAGCGGCCCGGGGCAGCAGAAAGGGCGTGAGTTGCCCGTCCGGCAGTGGCAGGTCGGCAATCAAGGCATCGGGTGTGTTAGTTACCCCATAGTGACGGCTGACGTAGATCAAAGCGAGCAGTAAGGGATCTGTCATGGTGACGCCCTCAGCAGACTGTCGACCACATAGCCCTGGAAACCTCTGACTGACAGTGCTGCCAGCGTATTCATCTGTGCTTGGGTTTCAACCCGGGTGGCTATGGTCAGAATATTCTGATTATCTGCGGTCCGGGTAACCGCGCGGAGGACATCGGTTTTTATATCCTGATCTAACTGACCGGTATAGGCGTAGTCCAGTTTGACATAGTAAGGCTTAAACCGCTGCAGATAGCCAAGGGTACTGAAATGGTGGCCGTAGTTATCAATGCCGAAGCGGAATCCATAATGACGAATGATGTTGCAAAGGAGGCTGGTAAATTCAAAATGCTGAACAAAAGCAGCCTCAGGAATTTCTAACAACAGCTTGCTGCTAAGATGGCGGTGCATGGCCATAAACCCTGCCAGCCAGCGAAGAAAACCCGCAGTGCGAATGCTGCTGAGGCTAAGGTTGACGGTTAAGGGCACCAGTGAAGTATCGTCACGATAGCCTAAGTGTTTTGCCATCTTGCTCAGCACATAACGGTCAAGGCTGGCGCCCTCTTCCAGCCTATCCAGTGCGTGCAGGAAAAATTGCGCCCGGTAAGCCTGGCCCTGATGTTCAACACTGGTAAACACTTCTCTGAACAAAGACTGGTGTTTGTGATCAATGGCTGTTTGAAAGCTGAATGCCAGTTGATCTGATTTGATGGCCTGAGCAATCAGCGATTGCCATTGCTGACGGGCAAAGGTGGGTAAAGAGGTATCGTCGCCTGTGACACACAGCGGCAGGTCTGCCTGAGTGGACGCCTGATTGACGGCATTGTCTGCCGCTGCCAGCAAATCAGACACAGAATGCATCTTCTCTTTCATCACAACGGCCACGCAGCTGTTATGTTCAGCCACCCCTTCTTGCACCGGATGACATTTATCGGTGATGTCGAGCATGCGTCTGGCAATCTCTGTCAGATCCGTTCGCGACTGAGCCGGCCCGATATAGAGAAATTCTGACTGATTGAGCCTGCCCAGGGTGGCCTTCGGGGCAAACAGTGTCGTCAGTTGCCGGGATATGGCTGACACCAGGCTGTCACCGGCCCGGAATCCCTGTTGCTGGTAAGTGTCTTTAATGATGTCGGCACGTAACAAGACGATACCTCCGTGCCCCTTATCCTGAATAAGCGCAGAGAGCTTTGAGAGCAGAAAACGGCGGTTTGCCAGCCCGGAGACGGGATCCTGATAAGCCTGAATGCGAAGTCTGTCCGCTTCTTCAGCCTGTTGCCTGAAATGGTGGCGTATCTGCCGGTTCATCTGATTAAAGGCGTCCACCACATCGTGCAGTTCTTTGGTGGCAGGCAAGGGCAGCGGCGCCCCGAAGTCATGACGGGAAATGGCCTGTGCTTTGGTACGAAGCCGGTTAAGCGGTTTGCGGACAATCAGGTTCAGGCCCAGCAGTAAAGCGGCGGCACCCAGGCCGAGTATGGCGGACAAGGCCAGAAATAACTGAATGGCACTTTGCCACAGCTGCTGGTAAGCGACCGCAGGATTGCTGGTCACCGACAGCTCGGCGGTTTGCATCCAGCCACTGGTGAGTGTCACTGAACGTGTCTGCGGATCTATGGGTAGCCAGCGGCGGAAAAATCCGGGCACCGCAAAAGCCCCTGGCGGGTATTCCCTCAGAATCTGGCTTTGAGGCGTCACAATCTTCAGGGAAACCCGCTGGTAAAAACTGCCGTCAAACATGGCGTTAATCACAGATTCCGCCCCAATTAAATCGTTTTCCGCCAGATAAGGGGTTAATGCCAGACCGGCGGCATTCACGGCATTGTCTGTCTCAATGGTTTGCTGATTGAGCAGGTAGCTACGGGTATTGTGGATCTGAACCGAGAAGACGCTCACCAGCAGCAGCACAAAGACCAGTAATAACCAGAGGATGATTTGCCTGTAGAGTGTCATGCGTCCGTTCCTTCTATGGCTGGTCCAGATTGATGAGCGGGCGCGCCAGTTTCTGCGCGTCGAAGCGCTCTCTCAGGTTGGTCCAGCGTTTCAGGCGCGAAGACTTACCGGCGAGCTGTCCCTGTCCTTGCTGTTTCATCAGCCATAGCTGACTGCCGTTAAAGCTGTAGACGGGCGATAAGTCGCGACGCTCGGTAGCAGGTTTGATGTCAGGATCCAGGTTATCCAGCAGGACAGGCACCTCACCCGGGCTGGCATAGTAGGCCAATACCATGTGGAACTGATTCAGCTTGAGTGACTTCACATAGACAAGGCGCAGTTTCTGGTCATCGACGCCCAGTTCCCGCAGCGAAAAATATTTGGCGATAGTAAAGTCTTCACAATCGCCGCCTGCTGCGCCGAGAAACTCAGAGGGCGTCGCCCAGTAGTCATTTTCTCCCCAGATTTCAATATCATTCAGAAACGTGAATTGGTTAAAGAAGCGGTTGACCTGTTCCAGTTTCTGCCATTCCTGCTGATGGGATACGGAAGTCAGCAGTTGCCGCCAGGCGATCATCCGCTTGCCTGCGCGATCACCATAAAAAGCCGCGACGCGATCAAACATCGCCTGCTCCTGTTCATCGAAGGCATTGAGCGGGGGCGCAACTAAGAGCCATGTCATCAACAGCCACCGCGTCACTGGCGTGGCCAGCAGGGGGCCGGAGTAAGCCGTACTGTCATGGTGTTATTGATTCCTTGTGGTGAAGATAGTCCAGCGTTCCAGCACCCCGGCATCGGCGCCCGTCACGGTTGCCGTCACACGGCGGCTGAGGATATTGGTCTGCTCCCGTGTCTGTCCCGGTACCGGTTCATTATCCCCGAAGCCAACCGTTCTGACCCGTTCCGGCGCGATACCCTGGTCAATCAGCAATGTGCGCACATTCGCGGCGCGGCGCTTGGATAAATCCAGATTATGGGGTGATGCCCCCACAGGGCTGGCATAGCCTTTTAATTCAATTGCTGTGTCTGGATACACTTTTAAGAAGGCGGCCATTTTCTGAATCTGACTGCGAAAACCTGACGGGATGACATCAGAATCGTTGGCAAACAAGATATGCAGCTGATTGGTACGTTTGCTTTCAACAAATTGCGGACAGCCGTCATTGTTCACCACAGCCGGCAGCGGCGTGTCGGCACATCGCTCCCGCGCATTGATCACACCGTCTGAATCCTGATCCAGCAGATCCCGCGACTGCTCGGCGACGGGCGGATCCGAGACCGTGGTTGAGCAGCCCGGCAGAACGAGTGTCAGCAAGAAATACATCACTTGTCGTTGCATGTCACCTCCTTACTCGTCAGCGTACTGACTCAGCCCATTTATCCGGGATATCCACCCGCATTTCATCCAGCAATTTACCCGTGGCATTCAGGACTCGGTATCTGGCCAGAATGCCGTCGTAAAAGGCCTGCAAATAGGCTTTGCGCGCATCAAACAGTTCATTTTCCGTGTTCAGTACATCAAGCAGTGTGCGTTGCCCAATCTGAAACTGTTTCTCATAGGCGATCACGGTACGGGCCGAAGCATCGACGTGCTTTTGTAAATACTGGGTCTGGCGTTCAGAGAGTTCCAGCGCGCTCCAGGCCAGCCGGGTGCTTTCATCCAGCAGACGGTGCGCTCTGTCCCGGATATCTTTGGATTTGTTGATCTGGTAGGCAGCCCGGCGGCTTTCGGCCATGTCTGTGCCGCCGTTATACAGGTTATATCGCATGCGTAACCCGGCTTTTAATTCGTCGGTATGGCCGGGTGTGCCTTCCAGATCTTCTCCCCATTCCTGAGAGGCCTCAATCGAGAACGTCGGCCAGAAATCACCGCGCTCCTGCTTGTACTGATAATGGGCCGCATCAATATCATTGCTGGCGGTTTTCAGTGTCGGGTTATTTTCCCTTGCTATCTCGATGGCCCGATCCAGCGAGGGAGGAAGGAAATTGATATCCACTTCCGGCTGAACCAGATTGACCGGCTGTTCGCCGACTTCCCGGTAAAACTCCGTGACTTTGTCCTGCACGTTATTACGTGAAGCGATCAGGTTGGACTCTGCCCGTGCCAGCCGGCCCTCGATCTGTGACAGATCGGCGATCGAGCCAATACCGGCATCGGTGCGTTTTTTGATATCGGTGTAAATTCGCTGGTGGATCTGGTAATTCGATTCCGAGAGAGACTGCACTTCCTGCGCCTGCAGCACATTGAGGTACACTTCAGCCACCCGCAGTGCTTTGTCCTGTGCATCGGCCAGCAACTGATAGCGCTGTGCTTCGGCTTCGGACTTATTGCGCTGGATATCGTGATAGGTGATGGAGCCATCCCAGATTAACTGGCTGATACTGATGGTGGCATCCGACGGATTATAATCACCGGTGCTATTGGTGGTGTCATCGTAGTCTTCGTAGCCAATGCCGGCCTCCAGATCGACAGAAGGCAGATACTGCCCTTTTGAGGCCCGGATAGATTCAGAGCGACTCATGAAATCGTTATAGGCCCCTTTAATTTCCGGATTGGAAGACAACGTCTGAGCGACCGCCTGCTCCAGCGATTGTGCCGAGGCCAGCCCGGTGATCAGCGCCAGGGTCAGTGCAGTGCATACCTTGGTGTACAGATAGTGCATTGGTTTACTCCCTCAGGGCGGAATGGCGGGCTTTCAGTATCGGGTTCAGTAAATACTGCAACACGGTACGTTTGCCGGTGATGATATCGGCCGACGCTGTCATTCCCGGTATGATGGGCAGCTGCTCACCGCTGTTATCCGCGAGATTGTTTTTTTCTGTTCGAATTTTTACCTGATAAAAACTGTTGCCTTCTTCATCCTGAATCGTATCGGCGCTGATTTGCTCCAGTGTGCCCTCTAAACCACCATAGACAGTGTAATCATAAGCCGAAAATTTAATCATTGCCTTGAGACCTGGGCGTAAGAAGCCAATATCCTGTGGCAGCACTTTTGCTTCGATCACCAGGTTATCTTCGGTCGGTACGATGGCGACTATGTCCATGCCGGGTTGAATCACACCGCCTATGGTATTGAAATACAAGGTCTGCACCGTGCCATTGACCGGAGAGCGTACCAGGGTGCGCTGGACTTTATCCTCTAAACCGACGCTGGACTGGTTTAGTGCATCGCGCCTGGCGGTGGCCTGATTGAGATCGGCCTGAATGTCAGAGCGAAATTTGAGGGCGACATCCAGACGTTTGAATTCAGCTTCCCGGATGGCCGCTTCAATGACGGGGATCTGCAGCTCGGTAGAGCGCATTTCTTTGCGGGTATCGTTGAGCTGGCGTTGCAGTTTCAGCAGCTCTATTTCAGGCACCACACCTTCATCGGCCAGTGGCTTGGTGATTTTGTATTCCCGGCTGGCCAGGTTGTAGCCTTGCCGTTGCCCGCTGAGCCGGGAGCGGGCTTCAATCAGTTCCTGCTGCTTTTGTTGAAGTTGTTGGGTGGCAACGGCGAGCTGGCTTTCAAGGGTCGACAGATTATCGCTGTATTCGGCCTGCTGACGATTCACCAGATCCGGATACGCGCTGAGGAAGGTGTCAGGAAAAACCAGCGGCGGGCGGGATACTGACACGTTTTTTTTTGTCTGATTAACAGTGACATTATCGAGCAAGGCATCAAGCCGGATAGCATCGGCCTGTGCGCTGGCCAGCTCCTGCGCCCTTTCATTGAAGTCGGACTGGAAACGGGTGTCATCAATCAGCAGCAGGGGTTGATTTTTTTGTACCTGTTCGCCTTCTTTGACCATCAGCGCTTTGACGATGCCGCCTTCCAGATTCTGTACCACCTGAAGCTGGGAAGAGGGGATGACTTTGCCGCTGCCAGTCGTCACTTGCTCCAGCTGCGCGCGGGATGCCCACACACCTGCCACGATAAAGAAAATGACAATCACCCAGAGCATAAGCCTGGCGCTGCCCGGTGTGTTGAGCAGCAGGGCGGCGGTTTTATCATCCACAAAATCAAGGTGCTTGCGGTTCACTGACGGCGTCTTCATCGTTGTCGGCGCTCTTGCTGAAGCTGCGAAAATGTCTCAATAGCAAGACTGGGAACAATTAACCCGGTTTAACACTCAACTTCTCGACCCGACTTCAGTAGTTTGGGTATCAGTCCTGATTCAACATCGCGGAAAGTGCGATATTAACCCACTGAATTGCTCGGTAATGACAAGGATAGAACAAGAAAAAGTGATGTGTATCACTTCTATTCTACAATTCTTAATTATCAGATGAGGAACACTGACCCGCCAGTGAGCCAGCGAATGGGAAGAACCCGTTGCTCACGGCAAGGTTATTGCTTCCCTGCGTCAGCGAGGCGTTATGGCAGAGTCTGTCTCAAATGGTCTGGCAACCCTGACCGTTGAAAACGGGGTGGTGTTTGTTATCAAGCCTGATGGCTCGGTAAAACCGGTCGACTTCGCCTACCAGGTTCAGTCCGATGATCTGGTGGTCGCCAACGGCTATGCCCGCTATGTCATGATGCAAAACGGTGAGCCGGTGCTGGTCGATCGGCCCTGTCCGACCTGTGTGTTACTCGACGGTGCCGGGGTCTGGGTGTCGGATCTGGCCGATAATGTTCAGTTTGAACAGCCTGACAGCGATCAAGCACCGCCGGTTGAGCTGGATATCGAACAGCTCCAGGCGCTGATCCTGGCCGGGGAAGATCCGACGGAAGTGTTTGAGGCTGCGGCATTGGGCAGCAGCAGTGCGAGTGTCGCGGCCAACAGCGGTTTTGTGGTCGTGGATTATGACGGCGACAGTGTGCTGACGGAAACCGGCTTTGATACCGAGTATGAATTCGCCGAGGCAGACGCCGACGATGAGACAGATGTGATTTATGCCGCCAGCGGCGGCGCCAGGGTCTCTGTCTCTGTCACTGAAGGTGATTTAGCCCCTGCCACTTATCCAACCGAAACAATCGCAACCGTCCTGGTGGAAGCGGGAACCTTACCGCTTGATCCCGCAGCTTTTACCTTTGATCCCGCATCGCTGAATGCCTTACTGGCAGAGCTCAGTAACGAAGTCACCTCTGGTGGTCAGCCCGTCGTTTTCCTTTTTGATGCTGGGCAGAATGCCATTATTGGTGAAAGTCAGGGACAGACGGTTATCACTCTGTCTCTGGCGGCGGAATCCAGTGGCCGCGATGTCACTGTGACTGTGACCACCACCTTAAGTGGCCCGGTTGATCACCTTGACGGCGGCGCTGGCGGCAGGGTGTTTATTGCCGATGACACCCTGACGGTGCTGGCCGATGTTCAGGGGGCCGATGTGGCCGGGAATGCGCTCGATGCCCCGATCAGCGTGACTGCCACCATTCTGGATGGCGCGGATCCGCAACTGGGCGCCGGCATCACCATTATTGATGAGGCCTCTGAGCTGGGGATCCCGCTTGCCGGCCAGGTCACTCTGGATGTCGGCAGTGACGCGATTGACACCTTGGTGTTTGATGCCGAGCAGCCTTTTCTCGCCAATGTGACCAGTAACGGTAATCCAACGACCCTGGTGGTCAATGGCAATCAACTGACCTTGCTCGATTCGTCGGGCGCCGATGTACTGACAATTACCATTAATACTGACGGCAGTTATACCGTGACACAGTTTTTGGCTGTCGATGAGGCGTCGCTGCTTGATGCTATTTTGCTGATTGGTGTCACAGCGACCGATTTTGACAGTGACAGCAGTCAGGGTTTTATTCTGATCGGGATATTTGACGGCGATACGCCTCCCGGCGGAGAAACCATCAGCCTGGCGGTGACTGAGCCGGATTTGGTTCCAGATGATTACCCGGTTTCCAACAGCAACTCCGTTACAGTCGTTGCCGGGGCAGACCGCATGGATCCGACCACACTGGAGGTGGATGCCACGCAGCGTGATGCTTTGCTGGCGGAACTGGCCGCCGAAGTGCGGTCGGGTGGTCAGCCCCTGACCTTTACCTATAACGCGCAAACGGATGCGATCGAAGGGCGTTTGCCGGATGGCGCTCTGGCACTTGCTATTACCCTGTCCTCGGCTCAGGCGGCCAATGGTCTGGATATGACGGTGAGTGCCACGCTGACCCAATACCTTCCTTTAAATCATAATCAGAGTGGTAACAGTGAAGGGCTGGTTGCTGTGTCCGGTGAAACGATTGTGATCACTGTCCCGGTGCAGGCGCGCGACACAGACGGGGATTTTCTTAATGATCCTGTATTAGTCACCAGCACTATTACCGACGGTGTGTTCCCTGCATTTGGTGATGACACGGGCGCGGTTGTCAATGAAACAGCAGACGACGGCAATGCCGTCGCAGGCCAGATCGCATTGGATATCGGCAGTGATGATGTTGCCTCTGTGACTATCATTGATAATCAGGCACTGGCTGATGCCATTGGCGCCTTGTCCAGTAACGGCAATCCGGTGACTTACAGCGTCAGTGATAACCAGCTGCAGATACTGGATGCGTCCGGCACTGTCATCCTGACCGCGACCATCAGTATTGACGGCAGTTATGAGGTGATCATCACCGATTCGTTCGATGAGCTGAGCGCCGATGATCAGATAGTATTGCCTGTGGCGGTACTGGCAACCGACGACGACGGCGATACGGCGCAGGGGCAGATCACCCTGACGATTCAGGACGGAGACGATGCGGCGGGCGCAGAGGCAGGCAGTATTGCGTTCACCGAACCTGATTTCGATCCGGATAATTACCCGCAGAGCGGGACGGATGACATTGTTATTTCGGCCGGCGCCGACCGTTTAGTGCCCGATTCGCTGACGCTGGATCCGGCACAATTGCAGGCTATTCTTGATGACCTGAGCGCGGTACTGACCTCGGATGCGCAGACCATCACTTTCTCGGTTAATCCGGCAACGGGCGCGTTGGAAGGCCGGTTGCCCGACAACTCACTGGCGTTAGAAGTCAACTTTACTACGGCGCAGTCCGGCGCTAAAGATCTGGCGGTCAGTATTACTGTCACTCAGCATGTGCCGCTGGACCATCTCGACAGTGCCGTCGTTTCACCCTATATCACCACCAACGGCGAGACGATTGCCTTAACTCTGCCACTGAACGCTGAGGATACTGACGGCGACAGTTTAGCGACCCCGGCAGCCGTGACTGTCACTATTACGGACGGCGATGACCCTGCTCTGGGCATCGATCCCGGGCTGCTGATTAGTGAAACCGAGGATCAAAATACGCCAGTCACAGGCAGTATTCCGGTGGACGGCGGAAGTGATGCTATCGCTTCTCTGGTCTTTGCTGACGACCAGCCTGCACTCGGTTTTACCAGCGATCTGAATCCTGTCTCTCTGGTTGCCAACGGGAATGAAATCCAGCTGGTGGACGATAACGGCACCGTGATAATGACAGTCACAATTTCACCGGATGGACAATACGAAGTCTTGCTGACCGGCACTCTGGATCAGATTGGCGTCGAGCTGGTCAGTATTCCGATGAATGTTGTGCTGACCGATGCCGATGGCGATGAGACCACAGGCGTGATCCGGGTCGATGTCGCTGATGGTCAGGATCCCATCACGCCACGGGAAAATATCGTTGTTACTTATACCGAGCCTGAGCTGGATCCCAGTGCCTATCCGGCCACGTCTTCGGAAACGACCGAGGTGCTTGCCGGTGCCGACAGGTTGTTACCCGACTCTGTCGCATTTGATGCGGATCAGATTGACGCCTTGATTGCAGAATTAAATGCAGAGCTGAGCTCAGGCGGGCAGCCGCTGATTTTTGCGGTGAATGCGACGACCGGGGCGCTGGAAGGCAGTCTGGCCGACGGGACTTTAGTGCTCAGTATATTGCCCAGTGGCGATCAGGCGGCAGGCAGCCGCAATGTCAATGTGACCGTTGAAGTCACCCAGTTCGCCCCCTTGGATCACCTGTCAGGCGGCAGTGATACCGGGCTGGTCGAGGTCAACGGTGCTGAAATCCGTATCAATGCGCCAATCCAGCTACAGGATGTCGATGGCGACAGCTTGCCGGTTCCGGTGAACAGTATCTCAGTCATTATTGACGGTAAGCTGCCGGCCTTCCTTGACGATACCGAAGTGAGCGTGAACGAAACCGGTGATCAGGGCGCGACTTTGCCCGGCAGCATAGGCATTGATATCGGCAGCGACGCGGTTGCCAGCCTGACGTTTTCACCGACTCAGCCGGGCCTGGTGGGGATACAGAGTAATGGCGAAGCGGTCACGGTTAACCGGGTTGATGATGATACGCTGCAGGTGCTCGACGCTGGCGGTAATGTGATCCTGACGGTCAATATTGACGAGAGCGGTGCGTACGATGTCACCCTGACGGGCACTTTTGATCAGACGGATAGCGATCCTCTGGTGATACCGCTGAACGTGTTGCTGACCGATGATGACGGAGACACCACGCCGGGCACTATCACTGTCAATATTACCGACGGCGGCGATGCTGCTGGCGGCGAAAGTGTCGCTGTCGGTATCATCGAGCCGGATTCAGATCCCACCTTATATCCGGAAAGTAACAGTGAAGATATAGTGATTGTCGCAGGCGCTGACCGGTTAGTGCCGGAGTCAGTACAAATCGATCCGGCCGATGTGCAGGCATTGATTGATGAGCTCAATGCCGAAGTGGCATCGGGTACCGAGCCGCTGACGTTTACGTATGACCCGGCAACCGGGGTGCTGCAGGGCGCACTGGCTGACGGCACAGTGGCTGTCAGTATCGTGCTGACGGCTACTCAGGTCACAGGCAGCAATGATGTGTCGCTCAATCTGGCCGTCACCCAGAACCTGCCGCTCAATCATAATCTGGCAGGCAACAGCGATGGTTTCGTGTCTGTCAGCGGTGACAGTATTGCCATTAATTTCAATGTACAGGCTGACGATGCAGACGGTGACAGCCTGATCACTCCGGTTAACGCGACGGTGACAATTAGCGATGGCGAGATTCCGGTACTGTTCGACGAGATAGGGGTAACCGTGAATGAAACCGCCGATAACGGCGTGGTGAACAGCGGCGGCAGCATCAGTGTGGATATTGGCTCTGATGCCGTAGCGAGCCTGAATTTTGCGCCCGACCAGCCCGGGTTGTCCGGTATCAACAGCAATGGTCAGCCAGTCAGCTTCGCGGTCAACGACAATCAAATCACGGTGAGTGATGCCGATGGTAACCTCATTCTGACCGTGACCATTGCTGAGGACGGCAGCTACGATACGCTGCTGACCGGCACGCTGGATCAGGATGCCCGCAACAGCCTGGATCTGCCGCTGAGTCTCATCATCACAGATGAGGATGGCGATACCAATACCGGTATTATCACTGTCACTGTGACTGACGGCGATGATCCTGCCGGTGGCGGAACGATTGCCCTGGCACTGACCGAACCCGACCTGGCACCGAGCGGCTACCCGGCCACCAATTCAACCACGGCGGATGTTATCGCCGGGGAAGACCGGCTTGAC
The DNA here is from genome assembly GCF_038519165.1 of Photobacterium sp. SP02. Lineage (NCBI taxonomy): Bacteria > Pseudomonadati > Pseudomonadota > Gammaproteobacteria > Vibrionales > Vibrionaceae > Photobacterium > Photobacterium sp. SP02. The sequence continues at coordinate 37,437 of NZ_JASJOJ010000032.1, read as the reverse complement.
CCGTCTACGATTGAAATTGACCCCGCCCAGTTGCAGGGTTTGATTGATGAGCTGGCAGCAGAGCTGACATCTGGCGGACAGGCGCTGACGTTTAGTTATGACTCCGCAACGGGTGAGCTGACCGGTGCGCTGTCTGACGGTACGCCTGCCCTGACGATCACCCTGACCGCCGCACAGGCCGCAAACGGCCAGGATGTGACGCTCAGTTTTTCGACCACTCAGCATTTACCGCTGGATCATAATCAAGCCGGTAATGATACCGGGCTGGTATCGGTCAATGGCACGGATCTGGTGGTCAGTATTCCGGTCCAGCTGGCGGATGTGGATGGTGATTCACTGCAGCAGCCGGTGAATGCTCAGGTCACTATTAGCGATGGTGTTCTGCCGTCACTCGGCACAGACAGCGGCACCAACTTCACCGAAACCTTTGATGAACAGACAGTCGACGGCAGCATACCGCTGGACATCGGCAGCGATGCCATCGCTTCGCTTGAATTTGCCGACAGTCAGCCGTCGCTGGAGGATCTGATCTCCAACGGGGTGAACACCAGTTATACGGTGACAGGCAATGTCATCGAATTAGTAACAGACACAAACGGCACCCCAGTCCTGACGGTCACCGTGAATACCGATGGCACCTACACGGTTGTGCAGCATCTGCCGCTGGAGCAACTGGAGGAGGGGGATGTCACCGAGCTGGTGCTGCCGCTGATTGCGGTTGATCAGGACGGTGACAGCAGTAATCAGGGCAATCTGATCATCAATATTACCGATGGCCCGGATGCGGAAGGCGGCAACCGCACGCTCAGTATCACCGAAGGCGATTTGGAGACCACAAACCCGGCAGACGCCTACCCGGTTGATAACGCCACCACCTTTGCAATTGCTGCCGTGACGGATGATCTGGTCGCCAGCACCCTGATGCTCGAAGCCGGTGCGGCGGACACGCTGCAAAATGAGCTGTCCGCACTGACCTCAAACGGTGAAGCGTTAACTGCGATTGTCGACGAATCCGTCGATGGCGTGGTTACCATTATCCTGGTGACAACGGGCGGCAATGATCCGGTACTCACCGTGACATTCACGGCCAGCCAGAATGGCAGCGATGTCGATGTCACCGCCAGTGTGGAGCAGTTCCGCCCGTTGGAGCATGTCGATTTTAACGGAGACATCGTACTGGCCAATGGCAGCGACATTCGCATTGATGTGCCCTTGCAGGTCGCCGACAGTGACGGTGATTTACTGACGCCCCCGGATGTGACCCGGATTGCGATCATCGACGGTGATCTGCCGGCATTTGGCAGTGATTCCGGCGCCAGCCTCAATGAAGGCGATGACGGAGTGGCAACCGGTAACGGCAATATAGCGGTGGATACCGGCAGTGACGATATTGTTGCTGTGTTCTTTGATGCGACGCAGGCCGCGCTCGACAATCTGACCAGCAATGGCTTCGACACTGATTATCTGGTCAGCGGCGATACGATCACAGTGACCCGCACCGATGATCCCTCAATCACTGTGCTGACAATCACCCTAGACACAGACGGCAACTATGTGGTGAACCAGACCCAGCCGCTCGATCAGTTTGATGCGCCGGATAACAATAATCTGTCCCTGACGGTACTGGCACAGGACAGGGATGGCGATGTCAGCGCACCGGGCGCGATAACAATCACCATTGCTGATGGCACCAATGCCGACGGCAGCTTTACCGGTGTGAATACCATTGTCTTCACTGAAGGCGATCTCACCCCGGCCGATCCGGCCGACGGTTATCCGGTCTCGGGACAGACAGAGTTAACGATCAATCCGGGTGTCGACCGGCTCGACCCGGCCACAGTCACCCTTGATGCTGCCACGCTGGCCCAGCTGATCAGTGAGCTGGAGGCGGAAATCACCGCAAGCGGCCTGCCGGTGACAGCAAACTGGGATAATGCGGCCAAGGTACTGACCCTGACCGCTGGTGGTGCAACCGTGCTGACCGCGACGCTGGTCGTCACCCAGAACGCCGATGGCGCAGGGGTGGATATCACCCTGGTGGTCGAGCAGTTGGCGCCTTTGGATCATAACGGGACAGACACCTCAGATCTGGTGGTGTCGGCAAACGATCAGATTCAATTCCAGCTGCCGGTTCAGGTGCAGGATACCGATGGTGATTTTCTCGATAATCTGGTGCCGGTCAATGTGACGATCCAAGACGGTGATGATCCTGTGCTCACTGCCATTGAAGCGGTGAGCGTGACAGAAGCCGATCTGGATGGCGGCAGCGGCGTCCATCCGGGCACCAATCCCGGCGGTGACGGCGAATCTGCCACCGGCCAGATCACGCTGGATTCCGGCTCTGATCAGGTGGCGGAGTTTGTCGTGGATGTCGATGCCTTCAACGCCGCCAATGCCGGACTGACCTCAGGCGGCAACCCTGTGACCCTGATTTATGATGCCGGGACAGACACTTATCTGGGGCAGGCCAATGGCGTCACAGTGTTCATTCTGGATTTTGATGTGGCGACAGCCAGTTACAGCTTTACCCTGACCGGGGCGCTTGATCACCCCCAACCGGATGACGATACCAGCCTGCAGCTGGATTTCACCGTCACAGCCGTTGATCAGGATGAGGATCCCAGCGGCGCGGTCACGCTGTCGGTCACAGTGAATGATGATACGCCGAACACGGCTGATGTTACCTTCGACACTTTGGTGGAAGGACAGACAAGCAGCACGCTGGATCTGCTGGCGGTCAGCCAGGAAGGGGCCGATGATGCGCAAGTGACGGCCATTATTGACGCAGACGGTAACCGGACCGACTTAGCCAGCGAGACGCCGGATGCCAACGGGTTTATCGCGGTCGATATTTTTGAAAGCGGCCAGCTGATTGGTCAGTTATTTGTCCAACCGGAAGGGGACGCGTTTTTTGTCTCGCAACCAGAGATTGATCATGCCGATGTGGCCCTGACCAGCACGCTGACATTCGAAGTGCTCGATGGCGATAACGATCTGGACACCAGCCTGATCAACCTGACCATCACAGATGACAACCCGGTGCTCACGGTTGACCCTGCGCAGGGCGTGGAAGAGCAGGGGCGTAATCCGGACCCGGATGAGAGTCTGGCCGATCCGACGCTGGGGATTCCTGTCACCATGTCGATTGATCTGGGCGATCAGGACAGAGGCGAAGCCATAGGTGATGTTTTCATCGTTCTGCCGGCCGACCCGCACGGGGATTTCTATCTTAACGGTGTGCTGATCACCCCGACTGGCGGCCAGATACAAATTCCTGCCAGTGCCTTTACCGACGCTGACGGCGACGGTGTGTTTGAACTGCAAGGGGTCACCTTTGTGCCGGAGCCCGATTATTCAACGGCCGCCGAGCCCGGCTTCTTGCTGGATTTCACCGTGACCGCCCAGATTGACGTCACACAAGGTACGCCGCCGGCTCAAATGACCGGCACCTTGTCCGTCGATGTGCAAGGCATTGCCGATGTGCCTGTCTGGGACGGCGCGGCACAGGTTCACTACGGCAACGGGCAGGAAGACAGTGACAATATCAATATCGGCCCGTCATTCAACGCCTTGCTGCAAGATACCGACGGCTCCGAAGAGCTGGTATACATTGTGCGTATTGTCGAAGGTGAGGGACAGATAGTCGGTGAAGGGCTGATTGATCAAGGCGACGGGTCTTTCTTGGTTCCTGTCAGTCAGATCAATACTGTGGCTGTCGATCCGGCGGATAATTTCAGTGGCGATATCCGCCTCGAACTGATCGCCCAGAGTACGGAAACCCTGAACCCGCTGGCCGGTTCGGAAACCGCCCAGTCTGTGGTTCAGGAAGTGGTGATCAACGTGCTGCCGGTGGCTGATGATGCACAGCTCAGAGTGACACGTGTTGAGGGACTGGAAGATGAACCGATTCCGCTCAGCGATCATATTACGCTGACCGAGCTGGACGACACCGCCGATGATTTTGGCGTAGAAACCCTGTTTGTCCGTATTTCTGGGCTGCCTGATGGCGCTGTCCTGCTGCAAAACGGCACGCCACTCACCCCGGATGCCAATGGCGTCTATGAATTTGCCTATACCGACATCGGCGAGATTGCGTTACAGCCAGTGCCGGAAAGCAATGTCGATTTTTCGTTCACCGTGGAAGGCGTTGTCCGTGATGAAGTAGACATTACTCTGGCAGACGGCACCACCACCACGGCGACCGATGAGCGGGTGATTCCGGCGCAGACCATCAATGTCGCGCTGACCGGTGTGGCCGATCAGCCCTTTATTGACACCACAGGCTCCACCTGGACCGAAGTGCCCGGCGAGGATGCACTGGAAACCACCATAGAGGAAGGCGGTCAGGTCACGGTGGATTTCATGGTGTCGTCGGGGGAGAAACCCAATGCCCCTGATGATGATTCTGAAATCTTGTCGGTCCTGGTGGCCAATATTCCGCAAGGCACTGTGATCTTCGATGCCTCAGGCAATGAGCAGACCCTGATTTTTGCCGGGACAGACCCGGACACCGGGTTGCCCAGATATCAGCTGAGCCTGAACGGTAGTGTCACCGCCGGCGATATTGTGATTCAGCCGCCACCCAATGCGACCGAAGATGTGGTGTTGGATGTACGCTATGTGGTGACAGAAAATGATGGTGATCAACTGGTCTATGACACCAATCTGATTATTCATATTGAGCCTGTCATCAACAGTGGCGATTACACCCGAATCAGTCAGGGGCTCGAAGATCAACCTGTCACGATAGACTGGCAACCCGTGCTGGCGGACAGCAAGGAGTTTGCCACCGGCCTGACGATTCAGAACATACCGACAGCTCCCGGTTACTCGCTGCAAATTAATGATGGTGGCAGCATTACGACTCTGACTGTCGACGGCAGCGGCTCAGTAACACTCAGCGCGGCGGAATTTGCTTTATTACAGGGCGGGGCACAGTTGCAGCTCGTCGCTCCGGAAGACTCAGATCTGGATGTCACCCTGACCACAGTGGTGGACATGCAGGAAGATGATGTCGACTCACCCGCAGTGGCCACCGGACAGGTAACAGGCACTATTACGCTGGATATTCGGGCGGTTGTCGAACCGGATGCCGGCATAGGTGTTCAGATTGGCACGGACGGCAGCGGCAATCCGATCTTTGAAGACAACGAGATCACGGTCGATGGTGAACTGGACTTAACCGGCGGCCCTGATTCCGTCGGCATCGTCGCGTTTGAAGATTTTGATCCCAGCAGCGATGAAGTGATCACCAATGTGGTGATTACCTTTTTAGATCAGCCCAATGCCGGATTTGTGGTGATCGGCGGGATTAACAACGGGGACGGCAGCTGGGTGGTGCCAGCCGGGGATATTGATCAGATCCGGATTATTGCGCCGCCGAATTTTGTCGGCTCGGCGCAAATTGAAATCGCCGGTGAAGTCCAGGATCTCAGTGATGACGGCGATACCAGTGCCATTGTTATTGTCTCTGATGTGATCACCGTGAATTTCAGTCAGGGGGATTTTGATAAGTTCGCCGGTGAGATTATCGTTGATGACTCTGTCGTGGTGCTGGGCACGGAAGATACCCAGGTCGTATTAGGCGACTATCTGCTGCAAATTGTGCAGGTAGATACCGCATCCGGCGATCAGGGCGACGATGAATTCTCCCTGGTGATTGACGCCAGTTTATTGCCGCCGGGTGCCTCGATATCCGGTATGGAGTTTAATTTCACCACAGGCCAGTACCAGCTCAAAGCGCCCGTGAATCCTGACGGAACCGTGGATTTGACCGGCGTAACACTCAATCTGCCGCAGGATTTCGCCGGTGATTTCATGCTGGAGGTCCGTTACGTCAACACGGATATTGTCAGTGGTGACACTAATCAAGTGACGGACAGCATCCCCATTCGTGTCTCGCCTGTGGTGGATACGCCCAGTTCCAATATTTCGGTGGTCGACACCCAGGGGTTAGACGCCAACCGGCAACCTGTGTCGGAATCCGGCGAGCCGGAAGTCATAGTAACAGGCACGGCCTATGAAGATGGGCTGATCACGCTGGATTTAGGCGGGGTGGTGGGTGACATCAGCACCACCGAAGAAGAAGGCCTGGAAACCTTCACACAGGTCATTATTACTGTGGCCGATCCGGCCACGGGGTCATTAGTCGATGCGAATGGCAACCTGGTCACCAGCATCACGATTACCGATGCCAGCCAGCTCAGCGCAGTGCAATTTCAGCCCGCGGAGGATTACAGCGGTACTGTGGAATTATTGCTGAACGCCGATGTGCAGGATCTGGCGGTTTTTGATGAAACTCCGGGCGCGCCGACAGAAACGGATACGGCAAATGTCAGTGGCAGTACCAGTTTTGAAATTATTGCTGTCAACGATCAGGTCGAGTTCATCGGCACCGATGTCCCCATCGTGCAGTTTGAGGATTCAACGGAAATTATTCTGGGCGGGATTTCCGGTGCTGCCCTGGATATTGATGGTTCAGAGCAGTTTTTGTCGGTCAAGCTGGAAAATGTGCCTGAAGGTTTTGTTGTCTTAGGGGCGGCGAATAACGGGAATGGCGAATGGTCGTTTCCGGCTGGGGGAGGCAGCAATATCACAGTCGTTCCTCCCAAAGATTTCAGTGGCGTGGTGAATATTGACATTGTGGTGTTCACCAAAGAAGACAGCCTGCCCGATCCGGTTGAGTTCCGCGATACCTTCAATCTGGTGATCATCCCGGTGGCTGACGGGGTGGATACGGACATTACAACCATTGCCACAGGCACGGAAGATCAGAATGTCGAGCTGCTCCTGAATATTCAGGCCATCGATGATGAACTCAGCGTGGCAGAAGCGCCCAATGTCAATGAAACCAGTCCTGAGATGCTGCAGATCATCGTATCCAACGTGCCGGATTCCAGCAGCATTGAACTGCCACCGGGTGTACCCGGTAACGTGACGGATAACGGTGACGGCAGCTGGACGGTGCAGGTGGAAAGCTCCTCGCTGGACAGTCTGATCTTCGTGCCGGGTGATGCCAACAGCAGTAACTGGAACGGTGAGCTGAATCTGGATATCCGTGCTGTCGATTTAGACGACGAAGCCACGGATGATCTGGCGGTCTTTGAAACCATTACGGTGACACTGGACAGTGTTAACGATGCACCGGTCAATGTCGTACCGACCGATCCGCTGACCGTCGATGAAGACACGACGCTGCTGATCAATACCCTGCAGGTGACCGACGTTGATGTCGATGAAGACACCGAAGGCACAATGACAGTCACCCTGTCTGTTACTGACGGCGTACTGGCGATCCCATCCGGCAGTGCTACCGGCGCGTTAAGTATTAGCGGCGACGGCACAGGCACATTAGTGCTGGAAGGCTCTGTCACGGATATCAATGCCTTGCTGAGCAGCGGACTCAATTTTACCCCTGATGCTGAATTCAGTGGCGATATCACCCTGACGATGACCTCCAATGATCAGGGCAATACCGGTACAGGCGGGGCGCTGGAAGACACAGACACTGTCACCATACAGGTACAGGCCATCAACGATGCTCCTGTACTGCCTGCGATGCCGGATCAGACGGTAGATGAAGACAACGTGTTGATCATCAACGGCCTGTCGGTGACAGATGTCGATTTCAACGACGCAGGATCAACAGGTGTGATGACGGCCACACTGAGCGCGACAAATGGCACCTTATCTGTGACTGTTCCCGGCGGCTCAGGCGCAACAGTGACAGATAACGGCACAGGAACTGTCATTCTGGAAGGCAGCTTGGATGAGATCAATGCCATTCTGGCGGCGGGTGTCAGTTATCAGGGCGAGGCCAGTTTCAATGGCGATGATCTGGTTACCGTGAGTGTGAATGACAACGGCAATGTGGGCACAGATGGCCCGAAAACCAGCTCAACCACGGTCAATGTCACGGTCACGCCGGTGGCGAATCCGCCCACGCTGACGCTGACTGTGCCGCAAACGGCAGCCATGCGCGGCGCGCTGGGGGTCTTAATACCGCTGCTGGGGCTGGAAGCGGTGGCCGCCGATCCGAATGAAACCCTGACCGTTGAGATTCGTAATCTGGGTGCCGGTCAGCTGGTGGACAGCAGTGGCACCAGTATCGGCACCGATAACGGCGATGGCAGCTGGACAGTGCCCCCCGATTTACTCAGTGAACTGTTTGTGACCGGGTTGCCGGAAGGGACGATAAATCTGGAGGTGGTGGCCGTCTCGGAAGAAACCGACGGCAGTCAGGCAGAATCGGCACCGGTTGCGATTGAAATTCGTATCGATGATCCGGCCAATACCGGTGGCGAAATTGGTACCGGTGATGGCGGCGAGCCGAATCTGGTGATCAGTGGTGACGGTGACGACACCCTGTTCGGCGGCGACAGTGATGATATTCTGATCGGCGGATTAGGCGCGGACATTCTGGTTGGCGGCGCAGGCGATGACATTCTCTGGGGCGGTGAAGAAGGCGGCACCGGCGACGGGGTTCGCGATCTGTTCAAATGGATAGCGGTTGATCTTGGCAGCGCGGGCAGTGCTGCAACCGATACAGTAAAAGATTTCGAATCCGGCATTGACGGGATTGATCTGACCGAAGCGGTGGATACCTCTGGCAGCACCTCCTTTGATGATTTGGCTGCGCAGATTCAACTGGCCGACAGCGGCAGTGATACGCTGCTCAATATTCTTGACGGCGGTGCTCTTGTGCAGAGCATCGTATTGGAAGGCGTCAGTCAGGCCAGTTTGCTTGGGGAAGATCCGGCCGGATTAACCGACGGAGAGAAACTGGAAACTTTATTCAACAATGGCTCCCTGCTGCTTGATATCAGCTTTGCCACCATAGCGGATGATCAGCTGGCAGCGACAGCCTCGGGCAGCACCCTGAATGCACTGGCCGGTGACGATACCCTGATTGCCGGACCCGGTGATGACATCTTAACCGGCGGGGAGGGCGCCGATAATTTTGTGATCAATACATCGTCTGTTACCACGCCGGCCAATACTGATGTGATTACAGATCTGAATCCCGGTGAAGATGTCCTGACCTTGTCGGATGTGCTACCGGACGACGGCGCTGATGACTTAAGCCGTCTGCTCGATAACATTGATGCCAGTATCGATACCAGCGACAGCATCAATCTGGCAGTAAGTACGGTGAGTGGTGAGCACAATGTGGTGCTGGAAAATCTGGACCTGAGTGGCCTGGGTCTGGATATCAGCTCATCCGCCACAGAAATTGTCACTTCGCTGTTCGACAACAATGTGTTTAACCTGGATCCCTAGTGGCTGATGTCAGAAACAAGACACTGAAGCACAGTCATAGCATTCAACATGACCAGCATAAACAAGACCAGGCAATCGGGTCGATGCAGTCAATGTCATCATCTTTGCGACGGCGCTTGCGACGGGGTTTGTTGGCCTGTAATTGTAACGACGCGGCTTTGCATGCTTTGAATTGCTGGGATATCTCTTTGCCGATTGATGTCCAGTGGCTGGTTTCTAAAATCGTAATGACGGCCCCGGAACAACTCTGTCCTCCGTGAAACGCCGCATGTGCGCACCGAAATCCTTTGTGTGGGGAAAGGTAGCGCTGATAGCCCCTGATCGCCCAGATTGCCAATACTCGCATGTTTACCTCTGGCTGCTAAAGCGTGTATTCAGACACAGCCTTTTTAAGACTGTCTACTGGCATAGGCGGTCATCAGCGTTGAATTGTGAGGTTTCTGCGAATGTTTGAACAGCTCACAGTCACTTTGGGTGTCGATAGCCATGATTACGCCACTCGCATGGTTGCTAACCGGTACAGATCCAGCGCACGTTTTTTCTGCTGTTCAGTCGGGCGCTTATCATGGCAGTAAAGCCAGTAGCAGGATTTCAGAATCTCATTGACCTCATCATGCTGTAGCCCGGCAGGGGTGGCCAGTGCGGTGAGCTCCAGAATTAAAAAACACAGTTCATGGTGAAACGGCACAATGAAAAAAGCACGATAAGCGTGTTTGAGCGCTTTGTTGGCAAGGTTCTGCTGCCGGTATGACTGCGCTTTCTTAACCAGTGCACCCCCCAGTTTCAGCCGTTGGTAAATTTCATCCTGAAAGCCGTTCAGCAGCTCAATCTGACTGAGCATCAGCCCTTCATCTTCTGTCTGGCCGCAGATTTTGCGCGCTTTGACCATGGCCGCTTCATACATGTCCGGCATGCCGCAGAATCCATACATACGTGCCAGATTCAGCGCAGTGTAAAAGTCATCCGTCTCTACGCTATCCATCTCAATTTGACTGGCGATGCTGTAGCAATTTTGAATCTCCCCGCGCATGCAGGCGAGTATGGCCAGACCAACCAGTAAGCTGGGGTGATTTTCGAGCCGTTTATCTTCTTTCGTCGCTTTCTGATTAAGCTGAACGAGTGCATTACGCGCTTCATCAATCAGCTGTGTCGTGTGCTTGGCATCGCGGGAATAGATGCTGGCCAATAGCAGCGAGATGGAAGCGTTCACTTCCACGCCGTAACTGTACTGGCTGGTGTCTGCGACTTTGCGGATGAAACGCTGATAGCCGGTTGCAGCTTTATTATGGTCCTGTTGGTGTGCGTACAGGTTGGCAATAATCAGCTCCCGGATCGGGTTAGCCGGATTGATTTTATGAAGCATCAGAAAATGCTGTAAGGCTTGCGGCAGATCGTCTTGTCTGATCAGACAGTTAGCCAGTCCCTGGCGGGCTTTTGGATGGTGCGGATGTTTTGCCAGAATTTCGTGGAAAATATCTTCTGCCTGCTTCAGTTTGCCTAAACCTTGTAATGCATTACCGAAGCCTATCATGGGCCAGATATGCTGTGTTTCCGCACAGGCTTTTGCATAAAAAGCTTCAGCTTCCAGATGACGCTGTAACCGCAACAGACAGTCACCCTGTATGCGTGTGATGTAGCCTTTAAATTTGGGGAAGTCTTGTGTCAGGGACGAGGCGAGATGCAGGGCCTGTTCGTATTTTTTTTCATCGATAGCAGTCAGTAGTACCTTCAATGCCGTTTTTCGCTCCAGTACGTATTCGATTCTCGAAATGAAGTCAGCAAACCGAAACGGCTTAATCAGATAATCATCGGGTTCCAGCTCCAGAAAATGGGTCACGACTTGCTGGCTGTTATCGCCGGTCACACAGATAAATACGCTGCTGGGTGATAACAGGTGGTTATGTTTGATCTCATCGAAAATAAGCCCGCCATCAATGTGGTGCTGCATATTGTAATCGCAAAGCACCACGTCGTACTGGTTAGTTCGCAGCATGCGGAGCGCTTTCAGGCTGTCTGTGGTGGTCTGAATATGTGAGTTGGATACACCGGCATTAGTCAGCATAGAGCGCGTCAGTGCGATAGCTGTATTGCTATCGTCAATGATTAAAAAAGAGTGGTGACATAACAACATAGGCCTCGCCTTCCCTGACAGAGTTTACTCATAGACAAGATTAGCCCATTGTTGCATATCTGTTCAGGAATTCACGCTACTTAGTTGTCATCACTGCAGAATTAACATCTGTCTCACCCGGTTCAGTTCTGGGAAATCCTGCTGTGCTATGGCACGCCTTCTCTGAGAAAAGATCACAAGACCAGATAACTAAGACCTTATAATTAAGACCCGATAATTAAGACCAGAGAATCAAGGTCAGAAAAGCAAACGCGAGTCATCAGGACAGAAACGGAATCCGGTTCTCACTTCGGGGTAAACCGTTAAATCGACAGTAAAATCCGTCTTATTCACTGAGATTCCAGTGAGAAAGCAATCCTATCTTGTTGATAAAATGGCCTAATTATTGATGAGATGAGGACGGGTAATGCCGGTAACAGTAAGTGCAGATGGGTTGAGTATTGTCCACCAGGGCTCGGAGGGCGTAGCAAACGCCGATATTCCGGATGTTTGTATGACACAGTGCGGACCACCTGTTGTGCCGATTCCTTATTCCAATGAAGCCAAATCAGCCGATCTGGTGGATGGAACGACAACGGTGACCATGGACGGTGGCAACAGTATCGCCATTAAACCCAGCAAATTCTCGACCAGTACCGGCGATGAAGGCGGAGACAAGAAGGGCATAGTCTCTGGTGTGATTCAGGGTGAAGCGGCTTTTGTTACTGCTTCTGCAACGGTCAAAATCGAAGGCGAAGGGGTTGCCCGCTTGTCCGACATGATGACCATGAACAAAGCCAATACCATGTGCCTGTCTGGCGTATCCCAAGCCAGTGTCGAGGTACCGCCAGACGAAGCCGCAACGTTTGATGTCACCCTGAGTTGCCGATACCCAACGGGAGCCCCGTTGGCAAATGCGCCTTTTACTGTCACCGATGAAGGCGGGGCGGAGCTGGGCAGCGGTACGCTGGATGCTTCCGGGCAGGCCGTGGTCAGCGGGTTGGAAGAAACCCTGTGTATCTTCAATATTCAGGAATCACAGGATCCGTATCAGCCTTACAATAACCTGCCGGAAAATAGCGTCGAAAACCCGTATCCGGATTTATTCAGCTATTGCTCAGCCGTGGCGGGCAATCGCGTGCCGTTCTGGCAGGAACGCAGTGGCGTGCGCAACGACTGGGGTGTTTTGCTGTCGGAAACCTTCTCTGATCCGGATTTCGAATCACTGGTGCGGTTTGAAAGCCAGTTCAGCGCCACATATTTCGCCACCGAACATCAGCATAAAGTGTTTGGCGAATGTTTTGTGTCTGCCATGGACTGGATTCAACGCGACGCAGACACAGTCGATCACTACGTGCCGCTGATTCACAGTCTGGCGCCATTGTGCCATCCGCAGGGGCATATTCTCGATGCCTTGTTCACGCCGGACGAGTTTCTGCCGCCGGCCTTTTTACTGGGTGGTGTGCGCTATCACGGCACAGGCAACAGCATCGAATACATCCGCAATATGGACTGGGACGCTGTCGCTCAGTCGTTCAGTCAATACATCGACAATTTTGTCGGGGTGATAGCCGATTATCTCGCCTTTATTAAACTGCAGGCGGAATACGAGCACCGCACCGTGATAGTAGAAGGGATTGCCCGTTATGAAGACGGCTTAAAAACCCTGAAGCGGCTTCTGCCGGACATTACGGCACAATATTTTTCTTCGTTAAGTGAGAAGTTGGTGCAGCTAATTGAAAACGCAGAAGAAAGCATTGTGACAAACACCCAGGTTTCCGGTTACAGTTCCACAGTCGGCCAGGTGACTGCTGTGGTATTCACAACAGCAAACACCGGACAGGAAAGCCTGATTCCGTTCCTCGATGTGTATTCAGACTAAGGTAACACGAGCATGAAAACCGCATTTCCCATCTGTCAGGTCGACGGTAGCCAGTTCAACGATGTGTCTGCACTGAAGGTGCTGCTGAACGGGCAGACCAGTGGTCGTTACATCATCAGCAAAGGCCGTGGCTGGCACGGCGGCATTCACTTCAATAACCGTATTGCATTCTGGGCACAGCACTTCCAGCCGGTTCAGGCCATGGCCGACGGTGAGCTGGTGGCTTATCGCATGGCGGAAGAATACCCGACCACACAGTACCTGGAGACCACCTCCAGCTACAGTAACAACTTCTGCCTGCTGCGCCATACCTTCCAGAACCCGGATCAAGAAGACGAAAGTTACACTTTCTATTCCCTGTACATGCATTTGCAATCGCAAAAAGAAATCCAGGATTCGATTACAGCGGCGGAAAGTGCGAGCCAGATATCCTATATCCGCTTGAAAAAGAACTGGAACTCTCGGAGTGAGCCGGGAAGTGCAGATTTTGACAAGAAAGTGCTACTGCCTAAAGATTCAATCCTGAAGCTTATTGATCCTTCACGAGCAACAGTAACCAAAGACAAGATTAGAAATACCGAATATGACTTTCTTAAGGTCAAAGTGGTCTGCGTCGGTCAGTATGTTGGTAATAAGGATAAAGTTAAGATTCAGAATGAAGCCGATCAGAAGCTGAATCAGGAGGTCTGGCTGGCCATTAAGCAATACGGTGAAGGCACCAATCCGGAGGAGTTTTGGAACAATTTGGCTGAGCCGTTAACCAAAAAAATGCCACCATGGCACACCAAAAATGGCCCTGAAAATAATTTACCCATCGTCGCTGATGGTACCGTCCAGGTGCCCGAACTGCCGATTAACATCAAAGCCGGCGAACACCTGGGTTATCTGGGTAAGTACGAGTACCTTAAAAATGCCCAGGGCAATATTGATCAGGAATACCGCGTTCATCTCGAAGTGTTCTCAAACGATCGCCCGCCGGAATATTTCCTTAATGCTCTGGCCGGCGGACAAGAAGAACATGGTTTTCAGGTTATCGACGGGAGCAGCAGTACCGGCGTCATGGAGCCGGCAAACACCTTCTTCAACGACATTCGCCGCGCAATCGACACAGACAACGACGGCCAGATCTCAGAAAACGAATTGGTTGCCTTCTATCAGGCCGCCACGAACAGACTTGAAAAAGTAATCGCCAAGCACCCGAGTGAGTGGTATTCCAAGGCAGAAGAGCACTGGTTTAATCAAGTATTGGCAATGAGCCAAAAGTTGACAGAAGCAAGTTTAAGCCGATATTTTGATTCGACTGAAAGTTATATGTCGTCGGAATTTCGTAAAAACTTCGTACAGTCATACGACAGTTTTGCCATCCATGAAAAAGAGCGCATCGATAACACCAGTTGGATGCAGGATATCAACCCTGAAAAACTAGAACTAAAGCCAGAGGTTTGGCATTTTTGGCCGTTTACTATCGGTAGCTATGGATACCAGATATCTAAAGAAAAAATGGCTGCGTTATTCCCCGATGCTCCAGAAGGGAAGCGAGAAGAAGTTCGGATTTTATTTAATGCTAATGCTGAACTATTCGAAATCAATACGCATGAACGTGCGGCTCAGTTTTTTGCGCAGATTAGAGAGGAAGTAGGTGATAGCCTGCTTGGGAAAGAAGAAGACTTATGGTATAGCGTCGAAGGGTTAAGAGGTAAAGCATATTTTCTAACTTACACAACTGAAGCAGATCAGTTAGGATATAAAAGAATAACAAGCGATGAGTATGCTATTTTATCTGAACAGGATAAAGGAAAGTATACTAAAAGAAAATCTTATTACTATTCTCAATTCCCTCAGGAATATGAAATTGCTAAAAGAGTTTATGCTTGCCCTAATGGTTATTTTGAATTGATACAAGGAGGGGATGAATCCGGTTGGTTATATAGAGGGAAAGGTTTTATTCAGTTAACATGGTTAGTTAATTATAAAGATGTACAAAAGGTTCTTGAGGATAAAATAAAAGGTTTTGAGTTTGACATTGTTAACAATCCGGAGGTTTTGCTAGAAACTAAAGTTGGTTTTCTCTCTGCACTAGGATTTTGGGAGTTAAAAAAAATCAATAATGTAGTTGATGGAACTATTGAGTCAACGGATAGAGTTACAGATATAGTCAATAAACGTACACCAAGTAGAGCTGAACGAAGACAGCATTTTTTAGATGCCTATAAAGTATTAACAGGAAGGTTGGATATAATTGATGAATAAGTTTATTATTATATTTTTCGCTATTGTTGCAAGTAAACCATCATTTGCAAATGAGAGTCAGAAATGTGTGGATTCAATTGTGAAATTGATGAAAAATGATGCATTTAATTCAAATAATGGGGAGCATCACAAAGATGAGTTAAAAGCGTACTCCTGTAAAAAAACATCCGATAGTGCCTATACAATAGCCTCATATTTACAGCTCAGTGAGAAAGATAAGAAATATGATTTATATCATTGGCGAGTTTTGTTAATTAAAGATGAGCAGCGTATTGAATCTTCGTATTCAGGATTCATAGAGGAAGAGACTGAGATTGCAGTCGGTGATGATCCAATTTTATTAGACACTCATGACTATTATCTTGATGATAACGTCAAAGCATTTGGTGTGATATTGAATGTTGGGTATGCAGCCCCCTGTTCTACAGGTGGCAGGAATCAGTATTTCAATTTATTTGTTCAAAACCAGAATAATATGAATCGGGTGTTGATTGATTATCCAATGCAAGATTGGTTTATTTTAAAAGGAAATGCTTGCTATGAAGATCAAAGAGTCATCAAGCAGATAGTAAATTCATCCGTTGAAGTACAAGAAACAAAAACAAATGGGTTCTACGATTTACTAGTAAAACGTAGAGAAATAATTGAAAATGAACGAGATGAAGTGCTGGATGAGCAACTGAAAGTCATTCACCGCAATAAGCTACTGAAGTTTGATGGTCATTTTTATCGATGATCCGTTGCTGATCATGTCTTGAGGACGTTAGATAATGAAGCTCAGGTTACCAGCTTTATATTTATTGATGCTTCTGTGGTCATTGAAAACATATGCAGATAATTCATTCAGCTTTGATTGTCAGATCGACTACACGCAAGAAATTGTGAGTGAACAAGCTCAATATATCAGGATTTCATCGTATCAAACCAAGTATGACTTTCAAGAGCTAGGTATTACGGTCGCACCTAAAAATCACCCAGAATATCCAGAAAACTATTTAATTATCAATGAACCTCTGATTAGAAATTATCATATCGAAGTTGATGGAGATAATTTAATTCTGAAAAGTAATGACAAAGTACTCATAAATACGAGTGTTAAGAAGCCTTCAGAGGGTATTGTGATCAATGCAAGTATTCAAGAATTTTCAGAATCTTACGTGCTTATTGACTTTTCATTTTATAATCCCAGCACCATGCTAAGACAACATGATTGGCAAATCATGTTTGATAATTATGATAAAGTAATCAATAATGACAATGTCACGAGAACATTAAGTTTCAAGAATTATAATCGTGGTTATGATTGTGAGGATAACCTGGAAGAAACAAATTTCAAAGCCTATCAGAAATATTGGGGTACACTGCTAGAAGCAATTCTACAAAAGAAAGTTGAAGTAGCCGCAGAAAATCCTTATTGATATTTATGTATGATCAAATGAAAGGGTTCCAGTGTGTATGTGTTTTTAGAAAAGCCACTGTAATTCAATTGATAAGCGACCGAAGGTCGATGAATGATAATAAAGTTGAGATTTAAAGATATAAAATTATGAAAACGAAATTTATTCCAATTTTGTTATTCATCGGATTTTCTGTTGAGGTTTATGCAGATGATATCAGTCAATATCGTTATTACCAAATATGGCAAGGGCGACCAAGCGGTGCGGATAAAGGGAGTGTATATATCAAAAAAGATGACCCTTGTATCACTGTTTATAACAAGAAAAATCAGAGTCGAAAGCGATATTGTCAGATGGGAGATAGTCAACTAAATTTAGAGAAAAGCTACCCAACAATTTATCCCACATTGATAACATTTGATGGTGCTATTTTAGATTTTTTTGTTGCCGCACCATGGGCAGAGCAAAAATGTAGAATTCATTTAGGCCGTGAAGAGATCCAATGTACGCCAACAGGAAAATAGTCATCTACGCAGGTTAACCAAAAAATGGATTTTATATTGCATTGAATCGATAGCTTGCATGCATCTAAAATCGATTGAAAATAATCCAGAAACAGGAATGCCGTTGAAAGTTGGCGATAAAGTGACTAAAGGGCAGATTATAGCGAAATCAGGGGTTTCTGGTACTAAATCAAAAGGTACATGTGCACCTCATTTACATTTTGAGGTTTCTACAGCACATCAATACAAAAATTCGGATACAAAAATAAATCCTGGTTATTTTGTTGATTATAAATATCATACGCAGCAATCAGACTCAGAAAAGAAATGGCAGTTAGATGTTAGTAAAACTAAGCATAAAGGGCATATCGGAGATCGTAAATTTTATTGGGATGGTCCAGAAGGTTAAATTTATGGGAAGGTTTTTTTATATATTATTAATGGTTTTTTCAATTGATGCCATATCTGAAGCGGATACTAATTCTTTTGAATATAAAGTAGTTTGCAAAGATTTAGAGCAAGGAAGAATGATTGAAGATAGTGATATCGGAGTTTATCCAGAATACGAAATGGACGATGGATATAGTGGGGAGATTGAATTTAATCTTTTGGATGGTAAAATAACTATCATCCACCAAGGATTGTTCATTGCTTCTAAAAGTTTAACTTCAAATGCAGTCAAAATTGAGGGTGAACAGATTACTGTGACAATTTCTCCATATAATTATTATAATTTCATTTTTGTGACTAAACTTTCAAGTATACAATATGTTAATGTTGAAAATGAAGGTAATGAAGAAGAAATGTTCACATGCGACAACCCTAATTCATCAGAAAAAACAAAAGAAATGATGAGGTATGTTAAAGAGATAAAAAGTAAAAGATAAGAATTATGAGGTGGCGGAATAATTCTTATCTAAGGCAACGACGGACAGCTTTCAGAGAATGAACTGATCGCATTTTATCAGTCCGCCACCAATAAACTGGAAAAAGTGATCGCCAAGCATCCAAGTGAGTGGCACTTTGAAGAACAAGTGGACAATGCCTGGTTTAATCAGGTGCTGGAAAAAGGGCGTGATCTGCTAGAACAGCATGCCAGTCGCCATTTTTAGTCTGAAGTAATATTCCAGAAATCTGTATATCGCGAGAAATCATGTTGTTGTACGATAATTTTATTAACCATAAAAAATTGCGTATCAAGCAAACAGCGTGGGTTCAGTATCTAGATGTGGAGAAATTGGAATGCTGGTAATTTGTTTTCCAGCATATGCGCGCTCTCTGCGAGCTTATGTCAGCATGGGCAGGCGAAAATTTTTGAGAGTTAAACGATAAATGGCAAGTTGATCTCAATTTGTAGTCGTGACCAAGAGCTGATGTATCAATATGGACGCCTTGGTTAGGTTGAACTGTCATTGATACCAACGATTCATTTCAGTCGTCGTTCTTTTATCGGCTGGAATGATGGGATACTGTTTTCGTTTCAAATCACAGTTATTAGTATCATGTATTTGGCTCTTACAGTCAGATTCTGGAAAGAGAAAGGAATCAATCTCAAGTGACTGCAACGAATCTCCAATCCGGTATCTATGTTGAAAAAAGCAGACAACCGCTGACCACGATTCGGTGCGCGCAGATCTCAATCGGGATGTTACCTGACGATCGTGAAACGGAAGCGATGCTGGCACAATATCGCAATCTTTTACCGAGTCAATTCGATTTTGATACCTGGGTGAATAAAGACCAAGATTTGGATGATGCTATAGGTGAGTAAGAAGAAAAGGTTCCAGAAAACGCTCCACTTAATTCTGTCTATTATTACGTTTTCTTCAGCGGGTACTGAGGATAGAAGTATAACTGAATCATTTAACTATGAATTGATTTGTCATGATCTCCATCGGGGAGAAATTATCGTTGATCCGGTGATTGGAGCATATCACGAATATGAAATGGATGATGGGTACAGCGGTCAAGTAAAACTAGTTATTTCTGATAACCAAATATTTATTTATAAAGATAATGGGCTGATGATTAATGATGAATTAACTTCCAATGCTATAGAAATGATAGGATCATCTAGAATTAAAGTATCAAAAACGGATGATGAATATTTTTCTTTTCATCTAGGTCGTACAGATTTGGTTTTGATACAACATTTAATACAATATGATGAAACATTTAAAGATTTCTTTTTTGAGTGTACAAACACTCCTATGATTGGGAATACAGAAGCATTAGTTGATCATATAATTAATGTTAAGAGTCATCAACTATCAATAAAATAATTTAAGATAACTATGTTAGCAGAAAAAATGAACGTGACAGTCTGTTTAATCTATTAAAAAAAGGGATAAATGATGAATAAAATAACATCGAAAATCATCTTGTGTGCATCATTATTCTCTCCCTGTATCTACGCTGAAAAACGATTCAGTTTTGACTGCCAAATCGACTATACGCAAGACATTGTGAGTGAACAAGGCCAATATATTAGACTTGCACCATATTAGACCAAATATGATTTTCAAGAGCTAGGTATTACGGTCACACCTAAAAATCACCCAGAATATCCAGAAAATTATTTAATTATCAATGAACCACTGATTAGAAATTATCATATCGAGGTTAAAGGTGATAATTTTATTATGAAGAGTAATGACAAAGCACTCATAAATACGAGTCTTAAGAAGCCTTCAGAGGGTATTGTGATCAATGCACATATTCATGAGTTTTCAGTGTCTTATGTGTTAATTAACTTTTCATTTTATAACCCCAAGACCATGCTAAGACAGCATGATTGGGAAATCATTTTTGATAATTATGATGATGAAATTAACACTAACAATGTCACTAGGGGGATGGATTTTGAACATTCATATAGTATTTACGAATGTATGAATAGCCTGGAAGAAACAAATTTTGAAGCCTATCAGGGATATTGGGGTACACTGCTAGAAGCAATTCTACAAAAGAAAGTTGAAATAACCCCAGAAAATACTTATTGATATTTATGTATGGTCACATAAAAGGGTTCCAGTGTGCATGCGTGTATTAGCAGAAGAGAAGCCGATGGAATTCAATTGATAAGCGACCGAAGGTCGATGAATGATAATTTCAATTGAGGCTAACAGGTAAAAAGATTGAAAACAATATTTATTACAAATTTGTTATGCATCGGATTTTCTGTTGGGGTGTATGCAGATGATATCAGTCAATATCGATATTATCAGATATGGCCAACACGGCCTAGTTCTGCGGAAATAGGAAGTGTATATATCAAAAAAGATGATCCTTGTATCACTGCGTACAACAAGAAAAAGGATAGTAGAAAAAGATATTGTCAGATGGGAGATAGCCAACTGAATTTAGAGAAAAGCTACCCAACAATTTATCCCACTTTGATAAAGTTTGATGGTGCTATTTTAGATTTTTTTGTTGCCGCACCATGGGCAGAGCAAAAATGTAGTATTGATTTATCTCTTGAAGAGATCCAATGTGAATCTACAGGAAAGTGATATATTGCTAGAATTAACTGAAATCGCCAGTGAGAAATTCTGGTGATTTCAATTATTAGTTTTTCAAAAGAAATAATTAGAACAGACTTTTATACTGTTATGAATGGTCAGGTTTTTTGGGTAGCTTAATTCAAAGGTGATAATAATAGATTTATGCGAATAACAAGGGATTCAAATGAAATTAATAGCCATTTCTTTATTACTCTTTAGCTCTACATACATTTATGCTGAAGATATTGAACATTATGAATACTATCAAACTTGGAAAGAGTTACCTGAGGATGAGTCTATGGGAGCAGTTTATATTAAGAGTGATGACCCGTGCATTATTGTAGCCAATAAATCAAAAGGCACTAAAAAAAGGTTTTGCGAACTTTTACCAAGTAAATTAAATCTTGAGTCTGATTATCCTACAATTTTTCCATATATGCTAAAGTTTGATGGTGTGGTATTAGAGTTTTTTGTGGTAGCTCCTTGGAATGAGCAACAATGTAAGATTGATTTGAATAAAGAAGTTATTCATTGTGAATCAAATGGTAAGTAGTGACTATAAGGAAATGTTGGAGATAAAAAATTCCCGGAGAAAGGTAGGAATGGGTAACCGAATGAATAAATTTATTTGTATTGTAATATTATTCCTTTCAATTAATATCTCTGCGAAAGTGAATTCTGATTCATTTAAGTATGAATTAACGTGTGATGATTTACAGAGGGGGAGAATGATCTACGATAGTAAAATTGGGTCTTATCCAGAATACGAAATGGATGATGGATATAGTGGTGTTATTGATTTCAAGTTGAGAAATGATGAAATAACAATTTACCATCAAGGTTTACTTATATCATTAATAGATATAAAATCCGATTCGGTTGAAGTTAATGGCGAGCAAATTACTGTTATTGCTTCATTGTCTAAATATTTCACTTTTGCGTTTATGAATGAATTGTCAAATATTGAATATGTCAATCTTGAAAATGAAGGGAATGAAGAGGAAATATTTACGTGCAAAAACCCAAATACAAAAGATGAAACAGAAAAATTGATAAAGTATATAAGGAAAATAAAGTCTAATAACATGGAGGTAGTGAAGTGAATTTTTTGATAAATATGATTTTTGTTTGATATTATTTAATAGTGATAAAATCAGCAAGACTGTTTTAATAATTAAAATGATAACAATAAAAACTTCTAACAGTAAAGATATTTCTGGCGATTCTTATAAATAAAAGATAAAAAAGTAATTGAGAAGTTAAATTACAGTCAAAAATTTCATTTTATATATCATGGAGATGGTGCTTTTGCATGGACAGGGTTTGCAGGATGAAAATTAATAGAATATTCGCTTCAGCTCTTATTACTTTATCCATAAATTGTAAGGCAGAAGAAGTAATTAATGATTTTCAATATAAATTGGTTTGTAATGATTTACACCAAGGTAAGATGATACATGGGGATTTTGATACTTATCCGGAATATGAAATGGATGATGGTTATAGTGGAGTAGTTGATGTTTCCATAAAAGATGGTTCGATCTCAATTATTCAGGATGATAAATTTATTGTATCTAGAAACATAGTGACCGAGTACGTGGAGTTTGACAGTTCTGGTGAAATACTTGTTAAGGTTCGTGATGGATATTATTACACATTACTTTTGAATAAAGAACCTGCTTTGATTAATGTTGTTAATATTGAAAATAAAGGTGATGAAGATACATTTTTTGAATGCGATAATATTGATTATAGGAAAAATTTTCAGGAATTAGAGGGTTATATAATAGATATAAAAAATAATGATAAAGTCAATTGATGTAAGAGCGAGAAAAGATTCTATCTGAATTCATAATTCACGTATTGGAAAAGGACGTGATTTGCTGGAACAGCATCCAGTAGCCATTTTTAGTCTGAAGTAATATCCCAGAAATCTGTATATCGCGAGAAATCATGTTGTTGTACGATGATTTTATTAACCATAAAAAATTGCGTATCAGACAAACAGCGTGGGTTCAGTATCTAGATGTGGAGAAATTGGAATGCTGGTAATTTGTTTTCCAGCATATGCGCGCTCTCTGCGAGCTTATGTCAGCATGGGCAGGCGAAAATTTTTGAGAGTTAAACGACAAATGGGAAGTTGATCTCAATTTGTAGTCGTGACCAAGAGCTTATGTATCAATATGGACGCCTTGGTTAGGTTGAGCTGGCCTTGACACCCATGATTCTTTGTACTCAGAGTTCAATCGGGATGGTGCCGGACGATCGTGAAATCGAAACACTACTGTCGCAGTATCGTAATCTGCTACCAGTCGAATTCGATCTTGATGTCTGGGTGAATAAAGACCATGAGGTCGATGAGTAAAGAGAGTAATGAGATGAGTCGAAAGGGTTATCAATGTCGCTGGGTTCTTGCTGGGATTTTGGCAGTGTTTGGCGGTTTTTCTTCTGTGCATGCGGATGATCTCGTCAATCCCGATGACTTGAATGAACTGTATCGTCATTACTTCAAAAAATATGAAACCAAAGATGCGGCATTGAATGAAAAATATCGGGCACTTCAAACGATATTGTCTGCGGATGAGTTCTCGCAACTGAAAACCGTTCAGCGTGCCTGGGTTAAATTCAAAGAAGATTTGTGTGATCATCATCCTTACTTTGGTGATGACTTTGCTGTGTCCGAGCTGGATCCATCCGCAAAATCAATCATCTACCTTTGCCGGGCGGAAGTCACTGAAGCACGATTATTAGAGCTGGAATATATCATCTCTCATGAGACTGAACTGGCTTACACCCTTTATTCATACAAAAACAAAGCGCCACAGGCATCACTGGCGGATCAGAATGCATTGTGGCAAGCCTATGCAGACAAAAACTGTCAGTTCTTGAGCACCTATCTGAAAGAAAACCGAACCGATTGTATGGAAAGACAGCGATTTTATTATTCAGCTTTGCAGCTTTAATTATGGGTCTGAAACCGTGACGATCATGATGTTGAAAAATGCAATGGCTTGAAATGGAAACTGACTAATGAAAAGTACCATCCGTTTTATTTTTACGTTGTGCGCTTTATTGTTCACCAACCACCTCTATGCGTCCGACAGTCAGCCTTGTTCTGAGGCATCGAAATCGCTCCTATTACTCGACTTGTCTCATCAAGGCTTCGTCGATAAAAAGTTTGACGCGATTGCTTGCAAAATATTGCCCCACAATCAAGATAAAATGCTCGCGTCGTATCTGAAGAATATGACGCAAGGCGGTCACAGTGATCGATATTTATGGCGTGTATTGGTGATTGATCAATCATCCGGAAAAGTCGTATCCAGCTATCGTGATGAGGTTCAGGAAGATGGTGGTATTCGAGTAAGTCCATATAGCATCAAGTTGGATACTGCCAGATATCACTTAAATGAGACAACACGAGCATTGGGAGTCCGGTTAATGATCGGTACTGCTCCCCGGTGTGCTAATTCTCTCATAACTGATTTTCTTACATTGTTTGTAGAAAAAGATTCAGAGCTGACGCCTGTCCTTTTGAATTTTCCTACGAATCTTTGGCAACGACTTGAAGGGGATCACTGTAGCACGAACGATGATCTTCTGATTACAAAACAGAGCCATGTGTTCCTTTCTTTTCTTAAGGATCAAGCACATGGTTATCGGGACATTCGAATCACAACAAAGGTCGAAAAGTCGACTGATTATCCATTAAAGAACATTCATGAATCGGACGTAACGAAAACAGACCAAACGCTTCGTTTTGATGGGCAATTTTATCAAGCTACAGAAGTACGGCCAAATCATCCGCAATTACTGAAAGATGTCTATGAAAACCTCGATATCACCACATTCAGAAGTTCTTTGATGCCTAAACGCATAGCGAAAGAAAATCGTTTTCCAGATTTTAAAACTATTCCCAAGCCTGTCTATTCAGAAAAGATGATCGTGATGGACAGTGAACACTGGTATTACGCTTTAACCCTCACCAAAGAGAACCATTTAGGTTATCACTTTTGTTTTGTGGATAAGTCGAAATTGGGTACTTATTTTTCGACAAGCTCTTTATTGCTGAGAAAGTACGGGAATCGCTATGTCGCATTGAATTTTGAGATAGATGCGTGTGAATTATGAGTCAGTCAACCAGAAGGAAAATTTTGATGAAATTAGGCAGTAGAAGCGGTTTGGTATTTTCAGCACTGCTGCTGCTTTCTCACGTTGCTCAAGCCAGCAGTAGTGACAGTCTGTTTGAGTTTGAATTGAGTTGTGATGATTTACACAGAGGCGAATATATTACTGACGAGACCGGGACCTATCCAGTCTATGAGATGGAAGATGGTTATAGTGGGAAAGTGGAAATAATTGTCTCCGGTGAGGATGTCTCGATTTACAGAAATGATCTATTGGCCGTCGAAAAGAAGGTGACTTCCGAATCAGTCACCATGGATCCCTTAGGTTTTCTGAAAATAGCAACTGCAGAATATAACTATTACACATTCAGCTTTATCGATGATGAGGCGCTTTTGGTCAATCACGTGTTTACAGAAGGTGATACCGTGAAGGATGCATTTCTGGAGTGCGAGTATGTGCCGGATACCAAGCGGGTGACTGCGCTCTACCAGCATATTCAATCTTTGAAGGTCAATGAATCATGAAACGATTGAAATTGATGGTGTCTGCCCCCCTCTTTCTTTCGGTGTGGGCGGGTTCGGCACAGGCCGCGCAAACCCAGTTATGCAGTAATGCCATGATGTCGGTATTGAAGTCTGATGCCCGCAATCAGAATGATTCTGAATGGAATGAGGATAATTTCAGCTCGGTTGCGTGTAAGCGCTTACCGGGAGAGCCAGACATCATGTTGGGGTCATATTTTCAGCGCAATTTTATGGTTCCGCTTGATGACTCATCTCAGTATCTCTGGCGCGTTGTCTTGGTTGATACAACAACGCATCAGGTGGTTTCTGCTTATACCGGATCAGTTGGCGATGAAGGGGGAATTCGGATTGATAATGATCAGATCTGGCTGGATACCGCGCGTTATTATCTGAACGATGACACCAGAGCCCTCGGGGTCCGCTTAGATATTGGCCATGCTTCCCGGTATGCAGAGGGTGGGGCGTCTGGCTATATGACGCTCTTTGTGCGCGAGCAGGAAAAGTTACAGCCTGTACTGAAAAGTTTGCCGATGAATTACTGGACGAATCAGGAAGGCCATTTTTCAGTGACCGGTGAGCCTGTCCCGATTCATCAGGCCAAAGTCTATATCAATATCGGAAATAAAATCTCCCATGGATACCGTGATTTAAAACTGACGACCAAAGTCAAAGATAAGATGAGCGATCAATATTTTTCAGATGTTTATGAAAAGGCCTGGAGTTTTGATCAGACGCTGAAATTTGACGGAAAAGCCTATCAGGGATTTAAAGCATGGCCGTGATTTGCGGGACAGAAGGCGAACAGGATTACCTGTTGCCTGTCTTGTTTGATGCCTGTGAATTCGGGGACGAAGGATGATCTTACGTATCTCCTGGCTGGGCATTGTGTTGTTGTCAGGTCCGGCGGCAGCCCTTGATATACACACAGAGAACCGCCGCGACAATGGCGAACCCTATTGTGCGATACAACTCAGTTCACAAGGACAAGTGCTCGAAACGCAATTATGGGGAACCTGGTGTGGCGGTGTTCAAACAGAAGCTGTGTATCGTGACAGTGATCAACTGCAAAAGCTGACTGTGGTGCATGACCGGGGCAAGTATTCAACCGGCTATTACATCAATACGGCCGGTCCGCTTGCTATTACTGCACAAGTGTCTTTCACCCGGCATTCATTCCTGCCAGATTTCCGAATGCATGAACAGCAGGTCTGGCAACCTCTGGCTGTGGAGCTGGACCGGATTCGTTCCTCAGTGGATGTGAATCTTTTATCCACGCTGTACAACTTGCCTCTGGATATCAGCCGCTATTCTCCGGCCCAACTCTTTGACGAGCAAAATTTTTCTTTATTGAATCGTATTGGGCATGTCACCAACGCAGGTTGTCTTGATGGGGAAAGTTATGTCTATCTCTGTGAGATCGGGCGTGAGCGTGTGGCCAGTGTTTGTTTCCGCGAGCAAGATCAGGCGTTGATTTACAGGTTTTCTAAAGCGGGCACGCAGGAACTCATGATGGCAAAAACGTTGACCAGTCCCGGTGCGATTGACTTATCGTTCCAGCGTGGTCATTACAAGTACCAGATTGATTCGCAGGCGCACCAGCTTCGGGTCAGTCTGCAATCACAATTGCTTTTCGAAGCGACATGTAGGTAGTTCACCATGAAGCAAATGAAGTCTTTACTTACTGTGCTGAGCTTGATGCTCAGTGCTTCTGTCTGGTCTGAAACCACAGCCGGGGAAAATCCGGTGGCTTTGGTGAGGTCGGTCGAGATTGGTGATCACGCGGTCAGCGTTCAGTTTGCTGATGGGCGAATGCAATCCATCCCGGTACCTCACGAAATTGAGTCTCTGGATTACAGTGCCCGCTTTTTGGATATCAACTTTGACGGGCATCCTGATTTGGTGATTGACGATAATCTGGGAGCCAATCAGTTATCTGAAGTGTTCTTATATCATCCGAAAGCGCGGTTGTTTTCTCAGGAAGCGGACTGGAAAATGAATGGATTACACTTGAACCCACGGCGAAAACTGGTGTGCGGTCTGCACCGTATCAGCAATACTCAGTATGAAATTCAGATTCTGACGAAAAATGGCAGCTTCCAACATGTGACATTTGATTACGAGCGAAATGCAGGTACTTCCGAGATGACCCGGCAAAGTTTAAGTCGGGAATTTTTTGAAGCGCTTGAACAGCGTTGCCTGAACTGAGCAGTGAACAATGTATTGCATTACTTGATGAAATCCTAAGTGTCTGCATGCTTGTTTTTTACTCCGAATTCTCTACAAAGCATATGTGTTGAAATTCAAGAATGAAAGTGAATAAAGGTTAGTGCTTATGATAGCCATTAAGAAAAAGTATGCCGTTGTATTCATGAGCCTAATTGTAGTTGGTATTTCATCGTTCTTACACGAAGATGACTACGTTGCTGATTTAGGCTTAGGTATGACAGTATCTGGCGATAAATATGTCGATAGTGGTAATTGGGTCTTTAATTGTCACAATGGCGATCTCATCAAAAAGGATGACATACTTTTTCCAGATTTTGATGGCAATGATTTGATGAATCACTTGCTTGCTAAAAGCTATGATTTCAGCCGTAATTTAAGTAAAAAGTCAGTGCTCAATGGCTTCTTTCAGTTATCTGACTGGCAAGGAAGGTTAGAATACAGCACTTCTAAATTGTCGCCATATTCTATAGGAATCAGTAGAAATACATGGACAACAAGGTTTGTGAATGATAATAAAGAAGAATATTTAATCTATGTGATTAATGATAGATTGGATAAGTTGAACGAGATTAATGAATGGTCTTTACTGGTATCAGATTATAGTCCAGAAAAGATTTACCAGAAAGGTGAATTAATCAATTTAGCTATAAGTAGCTGTGACAAAGAACAGATCTTAGATTATTGATAATATTCAAGCTAATCGTTAAGAGTGTACAATTTATTACTGTAATAACAATCGTGGTGTTTACCAGTGCCTGTTATCCAATAAATATTTTGTATATGGTTTTATAGAATGAATTCAAGTTATGCCGTAAGGGAGATTAGCGATGAAACTGATTATTATGTCTGCATTAGTCGCTAATCTAAGTGCAAGTATGCAGTTCAATGAAGATGAATATTCATTTCAATTCCACTGTGATGATAGTCACGAGAGCGGAGAGGTTTATTCGTATGATCCAGATGATGAAAGTGACGATGATGGTTATGGTGGGGTCGTTGACTTATTGATAAAAGGCGATAATTTAACGGTCAAACACAATGGAGATATAGTTACTGAAAAACGATTGTCGTCTCCCGACGTTAAAGTGAACCGTTACAATGAATTTTCAGTGTATCTTGATGAAGAAAATTATTATTCATTTCTGTTAAAAGAAATTTCAGTTGTTCATTATAAGATATCGGTCGGTGAGAAAAGGGAAGAAAACTACTTAGAATGTAAGGAGTTTTTGACACAAGTGAAACAGGCCGAATTAGCTGATCATATCAGAAGTTTCAAAAAATGAGGTTGTTGCTTTTGACTTCGTAATTCTAGCACCTGTTTTCAATTTAGGAGCGTGACCAAGAGTTTGTCTGTCATCATGTATTAAACAAACCAAAGCTGCCTGCTGATTTATCAAGTAATCCCTTAAATATCATCAACGAAATGTCGCCTTTAGGGTTGAAATCAACGGAAGGTAATAATAATGATGTTTCAACGTTCTTGGCTAAAGGTGTCATGTTTTACAGCTTGTATCGGCTTCATCTCTTCAGTGGCAACTGCTGGGGAAGTACAGGTACTCAGCGCCGTCGTGAAAGGCCAGTCAATCCAGGATGCCGACGTGACCTGGCAGCGAACCGGTGAAAACTCTGTCAGAGTAAAAACCAACGCGCAGGGCAAAGCGGATACCGCTCAGCTGGTTGATGACCTGAATACGACCATGCTGATTGAAAAAGAAGGTTATTCAACGCTGGTTGTAAAATGCCCCTGTGAAGGCTTTACCTATGCGTTATCCCCAGAGATGCCAAATCTGGATGGCTTGCGTGTTGTGCTGACCTGGGGTAGTTCACCATCGGATCTGGATTCTCACCTGGTCTTTCCGGGCAACCATGTGTATTTCTCGCAAAAGCAAGGTGATCAGACTCATCTGGATGTCGATGACACCTCATCTTACGGCCCTGAAACCATCACTGTGGTGAAAAAGAAACAGGGCGAGCGATATGTCTACATGGTGCGCGACTTTTCAAATGGCAGCCGTAATGAGTCGACGGCTTTGTCTGCCAGTAACGCGCGTGTCGATGTGTATATCGGTAAGACGCATATCAGAAGTTACAAAGTGCGTCATGATGTCCGTGCCAATAGCTGGGTAGTATTCGGCATTGATGGTGAGGGCGCTTTTCACGACATCAATCAGTACCTGTCTTTAGTTAAAAATAAAGACATCAACAGTCATCTGGCTGGCGTACTGGCTGCTGACTCCTTTGAATCGCACAGTCTGGTGACAACGGCCATGATCGCTCAGGCAAAGCGGCTGAATACGGCTGGCGAAAAAGCCTACCAGGATAAAGATTATCTGGCTGCCATGTATTACTTCCAGGATGCCATCAACCTCAATCCGGATTTCAGTCAGGCATACAGTAATCTGGGTGTGACCTATCCTAAATTAGACAGACGTGCTGAAGCATTATGGGCCAACCGTAAAGCCATTGAACTGGCATCCGGTAACCGCGCCGATCGCATTAAAGCCGGGTCTTACTACAATATCGGCCGCATCTATGAAGCCTCTTCTGAGTGGCAAAGTGCTCTGGAAAATTTCGAATCGGCATCACGGCTTCGTGAGCATTCTGCATACCAGAGCGGTATTGAGCGGATGAAAGAGAAACTACACATTCAATAATTGTCTTGCCTGAAAACGCCTGCTATGCCGGGCGTTTTTCTCATTTGGATGACGTCATGAAATTTACGTATTTTGTTCTTGTCCTCAGCTTGTGGTCTGGCTGGGCACAGGCTGCCGGGCCGAATAAGGTTGCCACGACTGACAGAGACTTATGGCCCGAAGCGATTCACTCACAAGCGGCTTTTGATCGGGCTTCAGCCGCAGAAATACTGCAGTTTGCCCATGTGATGGCGAAAGTACCGCTGGCAAGCGCAGAGGACATCTCTCGTTTTACCGGTGTGAAGCAGGTGAGTGTTGACTCTGTTGTGACATGGCGTAGCAAAACGCAGCAGCGAATGCTGGAAGGGTATCGCTTTGCTTCTCGCAATCAGTCTGTGAAGCATTGGGACGATCTGGTCAGGATCGCGCGTGAACGCCTGCCTGCTTTTGACAGTAAATGGCGTGATTCCAGTGAGCAGTTTTACCGCTATTATTTGTTTGAGCAGGTACGTTTAGCGGCGCTGTTTCCCCGGATCAGCAGTGAGATTCTGACTTTTAACGACACTGAGGTAACAGGTGAACGTTTTGAAGACGGCGAGTTTCTGCTGACCTACGATGACGGCCCGCATCCCACTCGCACCCAGACACTGATTAATCAGCTGAATTACAGAGGCATTCAGGCGTACTTTTTTGTGCTGGGTAGTAAGCTGGTTCCGGCTGAACATAAGCACTGGTATCAGTCTCAGTGCCTTGGCTCCCACGGATGGCGACACCATGCGCATAAGGCGCTGGATAAATCGAAAGGCTCCATTACCAGCACGGAGCAGGCAATGGCGCAATTTTCTTCCCTGCCTTCAGACACCGCTTTCCGCCCGCCTTATGGTATGCGAAGCTTGGCGCTTTCACAGTGGTTACAACGTCAGGGCAAACCTGTTTATCTGTGGACGATTGACAGCCAGGACTGGAATGCCCGTCTGTCATCCCGGCAGGTTGCGGATCGTGTCATGACACTGATGTTGCTATGGCGCAAGGGGATCGTGCTTTTCCATGACATTCACCCTCACGCGACGGTTGTTTTGAATGATCTTGATGACATGGTGCATCAGGCCGGGCTGAAATGGCGGTCATGTTCATAAACAGCGAAAGACGTTGGTCTCAGTGCCAGCGTTTTTTTGATCTTGATGACTGATTTCTAATGGCCGGCTTTGTATTTGCGGGCCAGTGATCGTTTTTATTCTTAATCGCAGCATTTTATATTCAGGTCGGGATAGAATAATGCTCATAGTGAACATAAAAGCAATATTTTACGACTCCAGTTGGTAAGGGCAGAATAATAATTTATGGTTATATCAATTAATTTGACGCAATGGCGGCAATGTTTGCTGCTGTTGTGTCTGTCGCTGTTTTCGTTATTCAGTTATGCGCAAACGGGGCAAGAAAAATCTCAGCAAACACCGGAAGTTTTATTTGTCGGTAGCGGACCGCTGGTTCCGCAGTCTAACCAGCAATCGATCCCTGTTAACTTTATCAATCTTGACCATGTGGATGTCGAGATATTACAGGTGACAGAGCCGGGACAGTTGCTGAACAGGCATTATCTTCAGGACCAATTATCCAGCTATGACCTGGACAATATCAAGCATGCTTATGAAAGCGTGTTTTCAGATCGCTATACACTGCCGCCCAGCGAGAAAGACGTCCAGACCTCAGCCCGACTGCCGATTCCGCATTCCCTGGATGCGGGTTGGTACATAGTGGTGATTAAAGCACCTGGTACGTTTTACCGCGTGAAAGCCAAGCATATGCTGCTTACCGATGTTGGTATTCAGGCCAGAATCAATACCCGCCAGGCTGTATTCAGTCTGGCGAGGCTCTCGACGGGCGACGCGCTGACACAAGGTGTGGTAGAGATTTACCGCAATAACGCCTTACTCGACAGTCAGCCCGTTGACCTGCACGGGGTTGCCCGTTTTGATATCCAGACTCAGCGCAAAGATATTGTTATCGCCCGGGTGACAAGCCGCAATGAGAGCGGTGTCGCTAAAGAAGCAATGGCGATTCTGCCATTGCGTGAAGCGCCGCTGGATTTGTCGGACAGTGCGGTTGGCGGTCGAAAATATCAGGCGACAGAAGCCTATATCTACAGTAATCGCGATTTGGTAAAACCCGGTGAGGCCTTACCGGTAAACATTCTTCTGCGCGATAAAGACGGCAGGGCCTTATCTCAGCGGCCTGTCTCCTTGTCTGTGGTGAATCCATGGAATGAGGAAATCTTAAAGGAGCAGTTACAGCCTCAGGCCGAGGGATATTATTTTCGTCAGCTTGAAACCGAGGCGAATTGGAAAACCGGGCGATACCGTATCGAAGTCCGTTTAGATCCGACCGCGCCAGACCCGATAAGCGAATTGTCATTTCAGCTCGAAGAATTTGTACCTGAGCGGATGGATCTGACATTTCAAAACGCCGCGCCATTTGTGTTCGCGGGCCAGACGAATAAGGTCGAACTGCATGGTCGCTATCTTTTTGGCAGCCCGGCGGCTGGCAATAAAGTGAAATCAGCGGTGACTTATGCTCCAATCACTCATATTCCGGGCAAGTTCGAAGATTATGCTGTCGGCGTGCCTTTTACGCTCGATTCCAATTATCAGGAGCTGAAAGAAGTCGCCCTGTCGGAAGAAGGACGGTTAACCGTCAATCTCCCTACGCCTGATCCGGAACAGATAAAAAGTCCGGTAAAAACCGTGGCAAATTTCAGTTTGCTGGAGTCGGGCGGCGCAGCGGTACAGCGTAAGATCAGTTATGTGACATGGAAAAATCAGCCGGTTCCCGGCATTAAACCTGAATTTGTCTCTGTGCCATACAATACCGATGCCTTGTTCAAGCTTGCACTGCTCAGTGCTGATGGACAGTCTCTCACCAGCGGTGAACTGCAAGTCACCATGGATTATGATCAGGGGCCCTATTACTGGGTTTATGAAGAAGGCATTGGCTGGGAACGTAAAAAACAGGAGCGCTGGAAGCGTTTATCGAGTCAGACAATCAAAGTTGGCCAGCAGCCGGAAAGCTTGGCGTTTTCCACCAAGTGGGGCGACTATCTGCTGACGGTGACTGATGTGTCGACCGGTGTGTCGTCCAGCTACAGCTTTTATGCCGGTTGGTATCAGGGTAATGAACAACTGAAAGCCAAACCGGATCATTTGCTGATTCAAACAGATAAACCGGCGTATATCGCCGGTGAGCAAGCCACAGTTACAGTGACTGCGCCTCTGTCCGGAAGCCTGCTGGTGACACTGGAAGCGGATCAGCTTGTCTGGTCGGAAAGTTATCCTGTACAAGCCGGTAAGATCAATGTGACTGTACCGGTTCCGGCATCACTGGCCCGCCACGATGTGTTCCTGACCACCACACTGACTGGAATAGACGGACAGACACCCAAGCGCTACTTTGGTATCAAACCGCTTAAATTGGATCGCAGTAACAGAAAACTGAATGTTGCGCTGGATCTGCCGGATTTGATTAAACCCTCAGAAACGCTTTCTGTCCCGGTCACTGTCGATAACATTGACGCCCAGCAGGGCGGTGATACCTGGATCACCCTGTCTATGGTCGATAAGGGGATCATCAATCTGAGTCGGTTCAAGCCGGTTAATCCGCATGATTATTTCTTTGGCCAGCGCCGGTACAGTGCGGATGTCATCGACATGTATTCGCGCTTGTACGATCTGCGGCCGGATCCGTTTGCGCAGTCGCGCTTCGGCAGTGATGCCAACGAAGACACAGACAACAAAAATGACGGCCTGGTTGAAAGCAAGTCCATCATTCTGATGACCAAACCGATCAAACTGATAGACGGCAAAGCTGTGGTCGACATGGCCATCCCGGACTACAACGGCGAGGCGCAGATTGTGGCGACTGTCTTTAACGGTTCGCAAGTCGGGCAAGCGGTACTGGATAAACCCATCAGCGCCCCTGTGGTGGCTGAACTGAGTGTGCCGCGCTTTCTGGTGCCTGGCGACCAATCAAGTGTCACCGTCGATCTTCACAATGTGAGTGGTCACACTCAGACTCTGGCGGTGGCGATTGCCGGCTCAGAAACACTGGACTTCAACCAGCAGCCGGCGACTGAACTGGTGCTGAAAGATGGCGAACACTGGAGCCAGAGTTATCGTTTTGGTGTGTCAGATACCACTATCACCGACCGCGCTTCGCTGACGCTGAGTGTGAACAACCAGGAGATATCAATTGAGCGCGACTGGGGGATCCCGGTTCGCCCGGTCATGCCCTGGGTGACGCAGGCGCAGTCGGTGCTGCTGGATTCGAAAGAGACCTACAATGTCAGCGAGCAGCTTTGGTCTGGCCTGGATGTGGTGCGTGGCAGCATGGGACACGCTTATTTCAGCCGGACACCTGTGCTCAATACCGAGGAGCATGCGCGAGGACTATTCCGGTATCCGTACGGTTGTGCCGAACAGACAACCAGTAAAGCCTGGCCATTTTTGCTGGATGAGCCAGAACTGCAGCGTTTCAAAGTCCAGGCCCATCAGTCTCGTCATTACAGTGATGATGACGGAGACGATACGCCATCGACAGACAAGCGGCTGATCGAAAAAGCCGTGCTGCGGCTGAAAACCATGCAGAAAAATAGTGGCGGTTTCTCATTGTGGGACAGCAGTGGGCGGGAAAATCCCTGGCTCAGCGCCTATGTGACCGATTTTCTGCTCGCGGCTGACAAACGTTTCCCTGGGGTTGTACCGGCTTCTATGCTGACGAAAGCCACCCATCGCTTGATGGCGTATGTGCGTAATGAATCCGTGACCCGAAATCTGGCCTATGACACAGAATCAGCCAAAGTGGCGCGTGCTTACGCTGCCTATCTGATGAGCAAGCAGGGCAAGCTGAAGTGGAGCGATCTCGACAGCATGAAACTGACGACCCTGCCAACCCAGCTCAGTTATCTGCATATGGCGGCCAGCTATGCCAACGTAGGTGCCAGTGATGATGCGGAAAACATGCTCGATGACATCAGAGATTACAACCGCAGGCACAGGTACTTCGGCGATTACGGCTCGAACCTGCGCGATGTCGCAAAATCGGTGACTGTGTTGCAGGAGATGGCGGGTGATAATTCACTCAAAGAAATGGCACAAGAGCTGCAAACAAAGTATCTGGAGCAGTTGATCGGTCTGGCAAACACATCTTGGATGAGCACCCAGGAACGCGCTGCACTGGTGCAGGCATCTGCCCTGACCAACGCGGCAAACCGCGATCAGATTTTCAATCTGTCCTTCAGCGGTAATCCGGTCAGCCAGGCAGGGATGTTCAGTCAGCCACTCGCAAGTGAGATGACAATTCAGAATCTGGATGACCAGCCTGTGTATGTCAAAGTGCTGGCGCAAGGCTATCAGATGCTAAATCGCGGGATTGCCAATGAGGCTAACCGCTTTAATACCCTGGATGCCGAACAGGTAGAGCGCAAACTCTATACCATGAAGGGCGAACCGCTGGCATCGAACCGTGTGAAAGTGGGAGACCGGGTTGTTGTGGTGCTCACTGTCGCATTGAACGAGCGCGTGAATGACGCCTTACTGGTTGATAAGATTCCTGCCGGTTTTGTGCTGGAAAACCCGGCGCTGAATCAAGGCTTGCCGATTGAACGGGTATTGCCGGCAGGTATTGAGCTCAAGACTGCCGATCATCAGGAATACCGCAATGATCGTTTTGTGCTGTCCGATGAAATGCGCAAAGGCCAGCCA
Organism: Photobacterium sp. SP02; assembly: GCF_038519165.1. Classification (NCBI taxonomy): domain Bacteria; kingdom Pseudomonadati; phylum Pseudomonadota; class Gammaproteobacteria; order Vibrionales; family Vibrionaceae; genus Photobacterium; species Photobacterium sp. SP02. The sequence continues at coordinate 1,249 of NZ_JASJOJ010000032.1, read as the reverse complement.
TCCCGTTATGGTTACATTCTTCGCGCCGAAGTACCGGGCACGTTCGCGGTACCGCCTGTCTTTATTGAGTCGATGTATCGTCCGGAAAAACATCTGGCGTACTGGCAGACGCCGCAAACCATTACGGTGGAAAAATAGCAGTGATGATCCAGAGTAATCATTTCTGATGAAACGATTATTGCCCAATCTGCGAGCCACTCTGCCAGTGAAAATGGCAGGGTTGCTCGTTTTCTTTTGGCTGGCAGTATTTGTGCTGAACAGCTTGTGGCCTTTGCCTCCCCTGTACCCGGATGGCCCTGCGACAGTCGTCGTTAGCAGGGATGGTGAGATACTGCGCTCATTCGGGGATCGACAGGGCGTCCATCGTTACAACGTCACACTGGCTGATGTTGATCCTTTCTATATTCAGGCACTGCTCAATTATGAAGATCGCTGGTTTTACTGGCATCCGGGTTTTAACCCTGTGTCCGTTGTCCGGGCCGCCTGGCAGTGGGCCAGCAATGGTTATGTTGTGTCTGGCGGCTCCACGCTGACCATGCAAGTGGCCAGATTGATTGATCCCCATGCGCGATCGATTACCGGCAAGCTGAAACAGCTCTGGCGGGCTTTACAGCTTGAGTGGTATTACAGTAAAGACGAGATACTCACTTTTTACCTGAACCTGGCGCCTTTTGGCGGCAATATCGCCGGTGTTGAGGCCGCCTCCCGGCGGTATTTCAATACCACGGCCGGGCACCTGACGAAGAACGAAGCCGCTTTACTGGTGGTCTTGCCGCAAAAGCCGTCGCTGTACCGCCCTGACCGATACCCGGATACAGCGCAAGCGATGCGAAATAAAGTATTGGATCGTCTGCACGGCAGCGGTTTGCTGGGTGATAAGGCCACACGGCATTTAAAACAGGAAGCGGTTGAACTGAGGCGTTCGGACAACACGACGCTGGCCCCTTTGCTCAGTCGTATGCTCAGGGAGCAGTATCCGGACAGGCATGTTATTGAGACGACACTGGACGCTGTTATTCAGCAGCGGGTCGCCCGCTTACTGCTCAAAGTGAAGCGCCAGTTGCCTGCGCATTCCTCCGCGGCGGTATTGGTGGTGGATAACCAAACAGCCAATGTGCTCGCGTATCAGGGCTCGGTGGATTTTCAGGATAATAGCCGCTTTGCCCATGTTGACATGACTCAAGCTATCCCGAAGGGATCACCGGCATTATCAATGACTTTACCAATGATATGACCTCAGGGGGACAAT
>NZ_JASJOJ010000031.1:0-51522 GCF_038519165.1 Photobacterium sp. SP02 | reverse complement strand
GTCGAGTTGACGGCGGCTTTCCTGGCGGGATCACCCAGTCAGCCGACAATGACGATCTGAGGCTCAAAAATGTCACCGAACTGGCGATTGAAGTCCCCAAAGCCTGCATTACCGGAGATGGCAACGGCACCATAGGCACCTGGACCACCGCCAGTTTGCCACAGGCCAGAATTCTGAACCCAAATGCCACCTTCACCCGGCCGGAAGTCAACGGCGGCGCGCTGACACAGGTATCAAGACTGGGCAACCCGCTGGTCAATGAGCTGGTTATCGGTCTGAAAGACAAAGATACCTTCTCTGCCGCCAAACCGGCCGATGACGCGCAGTTTGCCACTTATGTGACACACCCGAGCCTGCCGGAACTGCTGAACATTCTGTTTAAAGACGCCGTCAACTCGACTCTGGGCGCCAACTTAGCCACACTGGCCCCCACCCACTTTCCCCGTACCGATCTGGTCACAGCATTCCTGACCGGCTTTCCCGGGGTAAACCAGCTAAAAACCGTCACACCTTCAGAAATGTTACGCCTCAACACGGCCATTCCTGCCAAACCTGTGGCCCAGCAATCGTCTTTCGGTGTTGCGGGTGACGATCTGGCGGGTTTTCCTAACGGCCGCAGACCCGGAGATGACGTGGTAGATATTGCACTGCGTGTTGTCATGGGCCGTTTGTGTTACCCCATCCCGGTTAACGGAACGGATACAGATCTTGGCCTGTGCCAACCCGCAGATGCCAATGTCGGTAACGTCCCCTTTACTGATGGCGCACCGGTCAATGCCACCATGATGGATGACAGTTTCCCCTATCTGGCACCGCCTCTCTCCGGTTCTGGTACTGACATGGTTTCTGAGTAAGGAGCAGCACTATGACTAGGTCCATTCACATTTCTTTGCTGCTGTCCGCGCTGATACTGGCGGGCTGTAACGGCAGTTCAGATTCCGGCCAGAATTCGTCCGGAGGAACAAATGCGGCACCGGTGGCAATGACGCTGAGCCTGACAACACAAACCGATACCCCGGTCACCGGCTCGCTGAAGGCCACAGACAAAGAGGGTGACGCCCTTAGCTTTGCGCTCGGCAATGCACCGGCCCTGGGTTCAGTCGTCATCACACCCGATGGCACCGTCACCTACACCCCGGCCAGCGGGGTCACAGGTAATGACCAGTTTAGCTACACGGTCAGCGACGGAAACAACGAGCCTGTCAGTGCCCAGGTCTCCGTCACTATTGAGGTTCTTCAGGTCAGTTTTGCCTCGTTCAGCCGAGAGGTCTTCAACGCCCCGGCAAACAGTACGCCGAAAAGCCTGCGCGGACGGGCTGTCAACAATGACGTCAGCAGTGCCAGTTTTTATGACGACCTGCTGATGGAATAACGCGTACCTGCTGTGGCCTGCTTCAGAGGCCACATTTGTGCTGTGTTCGATCGGCCAGGGATGGCCACTTTTTAAGGAAATTGTCCCATGAATACACACTCTTTCCCCGCACTGGTGATCAGCATTGCCGTATTTTGCAGTGTCTCGGTGCTTGCAAAACCTTACCTGCCTGACAATCAGGATGCCGCTTTGCTGGTGGTGCCGGAGCTGGCCGTCAAGTCAGCGACGCTGGAAGACATTCGCACATTAATTGACGAGGCGCTGCGTCCGTCCGGCACTATTGATGGTTTCAGCCTGGCCGATGCCCTGATACAACCGCACCTGACGGCGGCCTCCGCTCCGGAAGCGCTCTACCTCTGGGCCAGAATTCAGCAGCACCAGCATGATTTCAGAGGGGCAGAGCGGACGTTAAGGCGTTTACTGGAACAGCAGCCCGATGATGCCAGTGCAATATTGCTGCTGGCCAGCGTGCAGACCATCCAGGGTAAATTCGGCCAAGCCAGACAATCGTGCCTGCAGCTTATTAGCCGCTCTTCGATGCTCGTAGCGGCTGCCTGCGCACTGGACAACAGTTTCCAGCAAGCCAAAACCCGGGAGAAGCGCGTCCAGAGCTATAGTGAGCTTCAGTCAATCGCCACGCGTTATCCGCCGCAACAGCAGGAAGACTCTGTCTGGCTCATGCAGATCCTGGCCGGTATGGCACTGGCGCTTGACCGTCCGGAAGCAGCACTGGCGCATCTCAACCTGCCTGCCGACAGTCAGCGCCCCATCAGCTACCTGAGTTTATGGGCGGATGCCCAACTGGCTCTGGATAACCCTCAGACTGTACTCACCACCCTGGCAGACATTGCCTCCCGTTCAGGGGCAACTGATGACAACCTGCTGCTGAAACTGGCCCTCGCAGAACAGATGACAGGAACATTTCAGCACTGGCAGGTTCGCTGTCTGAACCGGATCACCCTGCGCGAGCAACGCCAGGATGCCAGCCATGCCGGATTACTGGCGAGCTATTACCTGCTACTCGGTGATCGCCCTGACAGGGCGCTGTTCTGGGCAAAAATCAACTGGCAGCAAAACCGGCTGTTATCAGACAGGCAATTGCTGTTACGCGCAGAACAGGCTTTTAATCAGCAGGCATAACGCTATCAAGGAAGGGCTACCATGCGAACTCTCGTTATCATTTTTGCACTGCTTGCGGCAGCATTCTCTGCACAAGCACACCAGCTAAGCACAGCGTATCTGACCCTGGAGCAAGATAACAACGCCACGCTCAGCGGAAACTGGCAACTGCAACTGTCTGATCTGTACCCTTTGATGGCCGATAAGGGGATCGTTCTGGACGCCAATCAGGACGGCAACCTGACCTGGCGTGAAATCACAAACCAGCAGGCTGCAATACAAGCACAGTTACTGAGCCAACTGACCTTCGAGCAGGGCGGACGTCCTTGCAATATAACAGTCGCTGGCAACATGATGCTGGAATCACACGCCAACCTGCCCTACCTGTGGCTGCCGCTAGCGGTTAATTGTCCGTCGGCTGCCGGACTGAGCATTTCCTATCAGGCGATGTTCGGCATCAATACCGGCCATAAGCTGATCGTGAATATTTCTCAGCCTGAGCACAGCATCAACAGAATACTCGATACCAGCAACCGCTCACTGGCGGTCAACATGCAAGCCTCTGCCATGGGCGAAACGGCCCGTGAATATCTGTATCAGGGAATAGTCCATATCCTGATCGGTACCGACCACATCCTGTTTCTGCTGGCCTTACTCCTGACCTGCGTGCTGTATCGCGATAAACAGCAGTGGAAAGGTATCGACAGCCCTAGGTCTATACTGCTCAGCACCACCTGGATTATCACGGCCTTTACCCTCGCGCACTCTATCACGCTGACAGCCACCGCCCTCAACTGGCTGCCGTCGAGTCGCTGGGTGGAGTTCATTATTGCTCTGTCTGTGCTTTTTGCCGCGCTGAACAATATCTTCCCGCTGATCACTAAACTGGGCTGGGTGACCTTCGGGTTTGGTTTACTGCACGGAATGGGATTCGCCTCTGTGCTGGGCGAGCTGGGGCTGCCATCAAGCCATACTTTGCTGGCGGTCGTGGCGTTCAATCTAGGGGTCGAACTCGGACAGTTATCGATACTGCTGCTTGCTTTACCTGTGTTGATGCTTGTCAGACATCAATGGCGCTATCAGCGCTGGTTTATGCCCTTAGGGTCAGCCTGTATCGCCCTGGTGGCATTGCAATGGTCCATCGAACGCTTTTGATTTTGTGGTGTATATACCAAACAGACATTGTCACACTGGCGAATGTCATGACGGCTGCTAACGTTGAAACAAGCTGATAAATCAGTTTCTTAACGTATTTCTTCATCACAGTACAAGGACAGACATGGATCAGGACGATCATCTTAAACTCATCAGCGCCACGGCACTGGGCGACAGGCAGGCCTTTGCCAGGCTGTATCAGCAAACCAGCGGAAAATTGCTGGCTGTGTGCCTGAAAATGCTGGGTAACCGGGCGCTGGCCGAAGAAGCGATACAGGATGCTTACGTGAAAATCTGGCATAACGCGGCCGATTATCAGCACCATAAAGGCAGTGTCCTGACCTGGATGATCAGCATCGCCAGATACCGGGCTCTCGACATACTGCGCTACCAAAAAGTCAGGAAAGAAGACGCTTTAACGGCTGAACCTGCGCCACTGGAAGAAAACGATGACAGGTTTGCCGATCTGGATGCCGGGCATAAATTAAGCCAGTGCATTGATGAGCTGCCCCAGGAGCACCAACAGGCGATTCATCTGGCTTACTTTAACGGGCTGAGTCATCAGGAAGTGGTGCACTATCTGGATAAGCCGCTGGGAACCATCAAGAGCTGGATTCGCCGCGGGTTACAACAACTACAAAGGTGTCTGACGCCATGAACTATAACAACCAGACATTGATCGATATGCTGGCCGCTGAGTACGTACTGGGCACATTGCGCGGTCCGGCCCGGCAACGCTTTCAGACCCTGATGATGCAATCAACCCGTATTCGGGAAGCAACCTGGCAGTGGGAACAACATCTCAACGAGATCAACCAGCAGATTGCCCCTGTCGAGCCCAATGATGCAGTCTGGCAAACGATCAGCCAGCGACTCGGTTTCGATGAAAAACCAGCCAAAGAAACCAGCCGCCATGTGATCAAAAGCGGACTGTCCCGTTTGTGGCCTGTGCTGACGGGTGTGGCCACAGCGGCTTCGCTCTTGCTTGCCGTTCTGCTCTGGCGGGAAAGCCAGATCCCCCTGGCACCCGGACCTGTCCAGCATGTGGCTGTTGTTAAAGGCGAAGATGCCTCGTCATACTGGCTGATAGAAGTGCACCCGCGCGATATCACTGTCCGGGCCGGATCGTCGTTCCAGGGACTTGCCGACAAAGATTACGAGCTGTGGGCGGTGGCCGCCAATGAGCCGAACCCGGTTTCTCTTGGCCTGTTGCCGAAACAAGGCGAACTGGTGCTGGCGAAAAACACCCGCTTTGATCAGCTGGACATCCAGATGCTGGCGGTCAGTGAAGAACCTCTGGGCGGCTCGCCGTCAGGGCTGCCAACCAGGGTGCTTTATACCGCCGAATTGGACCGGCTCTAGATTAACGACATAAGTGACAGCGTCACTCAGTGATCTGCTGCGCAATATCTGTTGCAAGGTTTGCAGACCCTAAGCCATGTATCCCGCTTTTGAGCCGATGAAAAGCGGGATCAGGCAACAGACACTCCTTTAGCGCCTCAAGCCGTCTAGCATGAGGTCCAGCGATTGTGCCGCTTCATGCAATGCCATCACACTGTCTTCACTGCCTGCGATATAACGCGCTGTGTCCAGCAATGCCCCGTTGATCAGCCTGGCAAGCATAACCGGTGAGGTGTCGGGGATGGTGTTGTCCTCGATTAATTGCGACAGTAACCCGGCGATCGCTTCAATGCAGCTCATGCGGACAGCCTGGATCTGATCGCTATCAAGCACCGATGACGCGTCCCTGATCATAATCCGTTGAATATCCGGCTCAGTCGCCATCTTCAGGTAGGCATGACAGCGCCCTGAAAAAGCGCTCCAGCTGTCCGGAGCGCTGGCTGAGATCGCCTGCAGTCTGCTATCCATCTCCTGATCCAGCTGCTGGTACACGGCAAGAAACAGGCCTTTCTTACTGCCGAAGTGATGATACAACGCACCACGGGTTAACCCCGCTCGGCCAGTCAGCTCATCCATTACAGTGTCGGCAAAGCCAACGGTACCGAATAGCGCACGGGCATGCTGCAGCAAGGCAAGCCTTGTCTGTTCCATCGTGATTGCTCTGTTCATGCCAGTCATTGTCCCTAAAATATGAAAACAAGTTCATTTATAGTTGACATACACCGCGTATGTCAATTAGTTTCTTATGCATCCCATTCGTCATAAGCACGCATGGGCATATTCTTAATGACTGACTGGAGATATTCATGGCGAACCCATACAAGGAACTGTTTCACGCCCCGGGGACATTGGCTTTTTCCCTGACGGGACTGATTGCCCGCCTGCCCATTTCAATGGCGGGCATCGGGATAATCACTATGATTTCCCAGATCCATGGTTCTTATTGGCTGGCTGGTGCGGTTGCCGCTACCTTCACACTCTCAACGGCCTTGATTGCTCCTCAGATTTCCCGCCTGACAGACCGCTATGGTCAGGGCCGCATCTTGCCCTTTGCGACGGCAATCAGTGTGCTGGGTATGCTGCTGCTTTTAGCCTGTGTTCATCTGGCTGCACCTGACTGGACACTGTTTCTGTTTGCGGCGTTGGGCGGGTTTATGCCCAGCATGCCCGCCATGGTCAGAGCGCGCTGGACACACATCTACAAAGGCCAGCCTGCCCTGCACACGGCTTACTCACTGGAGTCTGTGCTGGATGAAGTCTGTTTCATCGTTGGCCCTCCTATCGCCGTCGGTCTCAGCGTGGCTGTGTCGCCCATCGCCGGGCCGTTCGCGGCAGCGCTAATGCTGGCGGTTGGCATAGCATTATTCAGTTTGCAGAAAAGAACCGAACCCCCGGTATCAGAGCAAACTGAACATCAGCAGGGATCTGCACTTGAGCCTCTCACCATGAAAATGCTGCTGCTGACTCTGATCGCTTTGGGCACCATAGTCGGTACGGTGGATGTGCTCAGTGTCGCGTTTGCCAAACAACAAGGCGTGCCTGTGGCGGCCAGTTTTGTCCTGTCGGCCTATGCCGCGGGCTCCTGTATTTCTGGTCTGGTGTTTGGCGCACTGCGTCTGAACCTCGCTCTGCCAAAACAGTTGTTACTGGCTTCCATCGCCACTGCGACAGCCACACTCCCGCTGCTGGTGGTGTACGATGTGCTGACGCTATCCGTCTCCGTTTTCGTCGCGGGCATTTTCTTCGCACCTACCATGATTGTGACTATGGGCCTTGTGGAAAAGATTGTGCCTGAGTCAAAGCTGACAGAAGGGTTTACCTGGATGATCACAGGGCTGGGGATAGGCATTGCCGCCGGTGCAGCATTAACTGGCTGGGTGATTGATGAAATGGGGATTCGCGCCGGGTTCGCCGTCACTATTGTGGCGGGCGGCGGGGTGCTGCTGGCAAGCGTGTATTGCTACCGTTTACTGCAACAACGTATGGCACTGCAAACGGCCTGATCTGCGACATATTCAGCGATATACAGCAGGTTCATGCTCTGAGCCTGCTGTTTTTTCCTCTGACTTTATGTCCGGCGTTTGGCCAGGGCAGTATCAAGAAAACTGACAATCCAGGACACCACCAGTTTGTCATCCACCGGTTGCGATAACGAGTCGATGCCTTTTTCATAGGCTTCTGCGGCGTAAAGCTGCTGCCGGGCTGTCATCAGATCTTTCACATAAGCTTTCGTGAACTCAGGATGTCCCTGTATGCCCAGAAAGCAGGTCTTTATCTGGATCATGGCAAATGGACAAAAATCACTGCCTGCCAGCACTCGGGCCTCGGGAGGCAACAGACTGATCTGGTCCTGATGGCTGACCACAAGAGAGACTGTTGGCCCGGCGCCTTTCATCCAGCCGGCTTTTTTCTTCACCGCATGGCTGTTGACACCGATGCCCCTGCCTCTGCCGGATGTCACCACTTCGCCACCCAGCGCCTTTGCCATCAGTTGATGACCAAAACAGATACCCACAAAAGGCTTGTTCTCTTCATACAGCCTTTCAATGAACGCCATTAAATGTCCGATCCAGACAAAGCCGTCATTGGCGCCGAATTGACTGCCAGAGGTCATATAAGCATCGCACTCATCAACATCTTTGGGGTATTCACCGTCAATCACACGGTAGAAAACCAGGGTGATTTGTTTTGAATAATCATGAAACAGAGTGGAAAACATGTCCCGATAGTTACCGTGAGCGGCCTGAAGCTCAGGCGCCACATCGTCACACAAGAGCACGCCTAATCGCATTGTTGTCTCTCCCTGTCAGTACCGTCGCGAATTAAATGATTTCGAAATACCGGGCAAGTTCCCAGTCTGTGACCTGCTTTCTGAATTCGCGCTCTTCCCACTCGCGTGTCGCGGCAAAATGCTCAACAAACGCCTCTCCCAGCAGGGAACGGGCCGCGTCGGAGGCCCTGAAACGCTGCGCGGCTTCCCACAAAGTGGCTGGCAGCGCCAGTGCGGCAGGTTGTGGCTGATCATAGGCATTGCCTGCCACCGCTTCCAATGGCTGCCATTGATTCATGATGCCGTACAGGCCTGACGCTACAGCCGCCGCCAGTGCCAGGTAGGGGTTGGCATCTGCTGCGCCCAGCCGGTATTCGATACGCTGGGATGTCTCATTCCCCGGTATCACCCGCAGCGCCGTAGTGCGGTTTTCAATGCCCCATGTCGCGTGCGTCGGCGCCCAGAAACCGGGCACCATACGGGTATAACTGTTGATCGTTGGGGCAATCATGCACAAAAACTCGGGCATCAAACGTTGCTGGCCCGCCAGAAACTGCCGTTGGATTGTGCTCATGCCATGTGTTTGGCTGGCATCAAAGAAAGCGGATTGACCGTTTTTATGCTGGAGGGAAACATGAATGTGACCGCTTTGGCCGGGATAGTACATTGACCATTTCGCCATGAAGGTCGCCAGCAAATCCCGACGCTGCGCCAGCACTTTCATGTAGGTTTTAAACAGCGTGGCTTTGTCTGCTGCCGCTTCTGCCTGATCAACGGCAATCGCCGCTTCAATCACACCCGGTCCGGTTTCGGAATGAATACCCTCAATGGGGAAATCCATAATCTGGCCCATCGCCAGAATGTCGTGATACAGCTCGCTGTAGACCGAGTTGCGGATCATGGAATAGCCAAACCAGTCCGGTGTGACAGTTTGCAGATTGCGGAAGCCTTTTTCCCGCGCCGAATGCGGTGTTTCGCGAAATAAAAAGAATTCATATTCCAGCGCGGCCTGAACCTCAAATCCCAGTGCCTCCGCTTTTGCCAGCACTCGTCGTAACACCCCGCGTGGGCACACAGCTTCAGCCGTACCGGTAAATTCAGCAATAAAGAGCAGCATGCCCTCTTCGTCCAGCACATCACGACAAGTATGCGGCAAGATACGCACGGGGGCATCCGGATACCCGGTATGCCAGCCCGTATACCGGGTATTGTCATAGAGCTGATCGTTCGCATCCCAGCCCAGCACCACGTCGCAAAAAGAAAACCCCTTCTCCAGCGATGCAAAAAACTTGGTTTTGGACATATATTTGCCGCGCATGATGCCGTCATTATCAAACAAACCGACCTTGACATGGGTCAGGCCACGCTCTTCGACAATTGCTTTTGCATCGGCCACGGATTTCACTGCTCGCGCTTCCATCATCAGTCTCACCCCCTTTGCTCAACCCGCAGAGCAGCGCCGTACAACAGCTACGGTTCGGCTCTTACATTAAGCTTAGATGCGATTTTGCAACATACTGAGTTTCAGGCAGTTTTGAGAGGGAAATCTGAATCAATCCCGGCGCCTCGCGCGCTGTCGTCAGGCAGTATCCCGCAAGGCATCAGCCAAGCCCGGCACCTCGTGCCATCAGTACCGCCAGCAAGGGAATCACAAGCAGCAGTAATAACTCCAGGCGGATAAGAATAACAATGACAGGCGGCACCGGAATGGTTTCGCGGGTTGTGCGTCTGTGCCGGTAAAAGAAAACGGTCGGAAACACCGACAAGGCGGCCACTATCAGAAACAAGGTCACTTTGGCATGAAAGACCGGATTCGCAGTATAAAAATCGGCAGGTTTGCCCACCAGAAACCACAGTGCCAGCCCGGCCAAAAGCACAACCACCGCTGAAATGCCATAGACAGCATCCAGCCTTGCCAGACGATGCATTTCCTCGGCTGTCAGACGGCGTTTGATCAGCATATGCTCGACCACCAGCACGGAGAAGAGTGCAAAAATGCCGATAAAGTGGAAATAGCGAATCACGATTTCGAACATACTGGGTCCTTATTGTGGCAAAGTGCGAAAAGTAAGCTATGCATTTATGTTATTAAAAAGTCAGCGATTTTCTGATAGGTAGCGCCACACTGGCTCGGCACTAACGATTCAAGATTAAGGTACGCGTGGATCATGTCATCAAGATGAAAATGTTCGGTATCGATTCCCAGCGCAGACAGTTGCTGTACATAAGCCACGCCTTCATCCCGTAACGGGCAGAATTCAGCCGTGATCATCAGCGTTCGGGGCAGTTGCGCGCTCTTAGCCATAAACAAAGGCGAAGCGGCCTGCCTGTCCTCGCCATGCTGAAAATACTGATCAAAATACCACTGCATTTTATCCTGCTGGAGAAACAGCCCTTTGCCGTTTGTGGTGACCGAAGGCTGGCTCATGGTGTAATCCAGGCTGGGATAAATAAGCACCTGATTGTCTATGCTAACGTCGGGATGACCCTGATAGTCAGCACTCAGCGTGGCCGCCATCGCGCCGCCCCCGGAATCGCCAACCAGTGTCAGAGCCGGTAAATACGCGAACTGATGCTGCTCAAGCAAAGGCCAGATTTGCTCAATAACAATGCTGGCATCCGATAATCCGTTGGGATAGGGCCACTCAGGCGCCAAACGGTAATCAACCGACACCACAATGTGTTGCGTGGTTTTGGATAGCTTCCGGCAGATAGGATCGTACACAGCCACACTGCCTGCCATGTGGCCGCCGCCGTGCAGAAAAACAATGACAGGCAACGGCCTGTCAGGTGCGGGATGATAAATACGGACAGGAACAGCCTGTGTGTGCTCAGCGACGCAGGTGTCGAGCACTCTGGCTATGTGGGGCGAGTCAGTCACACAAGTCGCCGTCAGGCTCGACAGGCCGTCCCGTATGGCATCAACAGTGGCAACGTAGCCAGATTGCATCAGTTGCGCCAGCCCCTGATGGTAGGCATCCAGCCAGATTTTCAATCCATTATCCAGTTTAACCATGACTTAGCTGACTGACTCCTTGCCGTTCAGATTGAAGAGCGGTTCATTAACTTAAGGTATCCAGATACACAGGTGCCGGACCGCAAAACACATATTTCGCTCTGCCAGTTGCTTTGGCCTGACAAAGCGCCCGATCCGCTCTGGCTATCATGGCATCAATCATCTGTGCAGGTTTGACAAACTGCGACAGCGCGTTTTCATCAACCTGCCGGGTTTTCAGATGACAGATACCTACACTGGCCGTCAGTTTTTCATCAACCAGCGCAAGATTATCCAACCCGCTCATTAGGCGATCACACACCACTTCAATACCCGCTCTGTCGGTATCGACCAGCCAAATAACAAATTCCTCACCGTCATACCTGGCCACAAGATCGTAGCTTCTCAGATTAGCAGTGATCACTTTTGCAAATTCAATCAATACCTTGTCACCCAGCAAATGGCCGTAGGTATCGTTTAACCCTTTAAAAGAATCAATATCAATCAAGATCAACGCAGCTTCCTGCTGGTGCTTGCTGCGGCGAAAATAGTTAACAGAGCGCGACAATTTTTCAATGAAGGCACGCCGGTTCATCAGCTTGGTCAGCGGATCGGTCGAGGCCATTTCTTTGAGTTTTACATTCAGTTCCCGTAATTGGTTTTCCTGCATTCGCCTTACCAGCTCGACTTCTATCCAGCTCGCCATCAGCTGCAGCGCATCAATATCCATTGCTTTGAATGCGCGGGGATAAGGGGCCGGGCTGGAAAAATTCAGCGTTCCCCAGGTCACTCCGCCCACATGGATAGGAATAGCAACATAGGATTCAAGCCCAAAGTGCCGGTAGGCTGGATGACTTCCCAATATATCGCTGTTACCGACATGCTCAACGGCAACGACGCCGTTCGATTCGCAAGTAACAGCGCAGTACGTCATACCAAATTCAAACTCATTGCCTGGCATAAGCGGCATGTATTCCGGGCAGATACAATGACGTATGGTGTAAGTATCACCTTCCACCTGCGCCAGAATGCCGATGTCCAGATTGAATCGCTCCAGTCCCAGCTGAATAAGCGCATTAATCTGGAAATCAAAGCCTTTATCGTACGACTGGGTAATTTCATGTAAGCGGCGAATCACATTTTCGCTTTCAGAATATTCAGTGTGCATACATTCCCTTGCTCTGTTCGCGGCATCAGACCCAGTGGCTATGGCTGATAACTAATAGCGGATAACAAATGACTAATAACTGATGGCGAAACCGCACTCAGTCAGACCAACATACCTTCGGTATAAAACAGACGGCCTGCGTAAAGACAGATAAGCAACTAATTACTCATAAAACATTAAGACACAAATGTTGAGCATTTTCTATCAGCCGCACCAGGGTTCATTGTCACTGATATCGTCAAGAATAGCCTTTGCTGACCATTCTGCCTGAAGATGTATCGATTTTTAGACCCAGGGCATGGAATCCACAAGCCTATGAATACGCTGCCTATACTGAGGGAATAAGGGAGTATAGACACAACAGGCAGGAGGCATTTGGTTACTCAATATACAGCCCTTAGATACGGAGTATTCGACAATGCATCAAACAGTCTCTTTTATGTTGTCAGGCTCATCCCTACTGCTGTCCTCTCTGATTTTAGTGACGTCCGGCGCTCACGCCGCCGATACTTCATTTTCAGCCGGCAAGAAACTGGCGCTGCTCAGCGGTCAGCAACCCATCTACTCACCACAGGTAAACATCGAAAAGCGCACAGGGCGTATCACCAGAGAAGAATTAAAAAATGGCGTGATGGACAGCCGTCACTATGTCGACATTGACGACTACCTGGCCAGACAGAGCAAGAGCAATGCTGCAGTCCCCCCGGATCGTCATTATGTGGTTAACAGCATTCGGGTCACCCGACCTTACGGCAGCTGGTATGCTGGCTACGGACAATATCGAACGAATCAGGAAGCCATCAACTGGCTGGGATTCACCGCCATTCACTTCGAGCTGCTAAACCAGCTCAATGAACACCAGCAACGGCGTCATGAACAAGCGCAGATAACGGCCACCACATCGCCGGTGGGCCGCACTGTACAATGGCAGGATGGCACCGCTTCTGGCTCGGTAAAAGCAATGCGGGAAGGCACAACCACCAGCGGCCGCTATTGCAGGGAGTTTCAGCAAATGGTCACAGTGAACGAGACAACAGAAACCGCTGTCGGCACCGCCTGCAAACTGCCGGACGGCACATGGGAAGTGGTCTCTACCGGCTAGCTAACTGCCATTTTTGATGCGGCACCGGTCGGAGCTGGATAAACAGCCGACGCCGCTACTCCAGCATCAGAGCCGCATAATAGACCAGACAGGCCAGAATACTCATGGCAGATCTGATCGCATGCAACCTCCCCCAGTGCTCTAGCAGCATGTAGGTTGAGCTGGACTGTTTTTTAAGCGCCGGCGACTGAAGCTGTTTATTCAGCGGCATGATCATCAGGTACGTAAAAGGGATCACCGCAGCGATCAGCGCTCCGCCCAGTAACCACAACATTGAACTGCCCAGAGCCGCCGTCGTCACCGCAGACAATGCCGAGCATAAAGCAAGACTGAGCTGCATTCTGGCGGCCCGGCGATAGCTGCGAGTAAATTCAGTCGCCGCCAGTTCCGCACCGCATTCCAGTCTGGCGGGATGCTCGACAAGACTGATATAGCAAGCCGCACCGCAAAACAGACTGGCACTGAATGCCGCCAGAGCACCGAAAAGTTCCGCGCCAGTCACCACCAAAGACATCATGGCTTGCGCTATTTTTTCAGCTTAAAGGCAACAATATAGTCCCCAAGCGTTGTGCCGATTGAACCATGTCCTCCGGCCACAATCACCACCATCTGCTCGCCCTGGCTATTGAGGTAAGTCATAGGTGTGGCTTGCCCACCGGCAGGCAGGCGGGCTTTCCATATTTCTTCACCGTCGCTGAGATCATAAGCACGCAGATAGTTATCAACTGCGGCCGCCATAAAGACAACGCCGCCTTTGGTAATGATCGGCCCGCCTATGCCGGGGACGCCCATTTCGATGGGCAGCGGCAAGGGGGTCAAATCGCGAATTGTCCCGTTTCTGTGCTTGTAGACAACGTTGCCCTGGCTCAGATCAGCACCGGCCACATAGCCCCAGGGCGGTTGCTGACAAGGCACGCCCAGCGGTGACAGGAAAGGTTTGAGGCTCACGGCGTAATCGGCGCCTTGGTTGGCATTCACGCCATGTTCACCCACGTTAACCTCACCCAGTGACGCACTGCTGTCTTTCTTGATCAAGGTGGAAGTAAAAGCCAGATAAAGCGGCATACCGAACATCACCTGCCGCTCCGGATCCACGGCTATCCCACCCCAGTTAAAGACACCGAAATTACCGGGAAAGACAATAGTGCCCTGCTCAGATGGCGGGGTATAGCGGCCTTCATAACGCAGCTGGCGAAACTGAATACGGCAGTAGAGCTGATCAATCAGCGTTGCGCCCCACATGTCTTTCTCTTCCAGCGGCGGCGGATTAAAGTTCAGCGCCGACTCAGGCTGGGTCGGAGAGGCAAAATCGCCATCAATCGTTCCCTGAGGCGCTGCCACTTCGGTGATCGGATGGATTGGCTCGCCGGTCTGCCGGTTCAGTACATAGACATCGCCCTGTTTCGTCGGAACAACCAGGCCGGGCACCAGACCGCTGTCGGTCTGAATATCTAACAGGCTGGGTTGGGCGGGGGTATCCATATCCCACAGATCATGATGCACAAACTGCTGTACCCAGGCGGGCTGGCCATTATCCAGGCGCAATGCCACGACCGAAGAGGCGTACTTCTCTTCCTCTGGGGTGCGGTACATACCCAGCTGATCCGGGGTGCGGTTGCCCATGGGGATATAAATCAAGCCCAGCGCTTCGTCTGCACTGGCGACAGACCAACTGTTTGGTGAGCTGGTGGCATAGAGTTTGTCTTTGGCAATCGGCTGAGTATCGGTTGGATTGGCCGAATCCCAGTTCCACTTCAAGGCCCCGGTTTTGACATCGTAGGCACGGATAACACCGGATGGCGAGTTGATGTCATAGTTATCATTGACTGAACCGGCCACGACCACGACCCCTTTCGCCACCACAGGCGGAGAGGTGGAGTAATAATAGCCGGATTTGGGGAAGGGCATATTGTGCAGTAAGTCCAGCACTCCGTCTTCAGCGAAGTTTTTACAGCGTGCGCCGGTGGCCGGATCCAGCGCTATCAGCCTGGCATTTGAGGTCGGTAAAAAGATCTGCGCATCGCAGTCAATACTGGCTAATGTTTCCGCCGCACCGGAACCGGGCTGCGACATCATGGCCGGTTCACCCGCCTGAGGCGCGAGATAAGACACCCCGCGGCAAGTCTGGTGCTGGCGCTGATTGTCCTCACCGACTTTCGCGTTATACACCCAACGCTGCTGGCCGCTGTCGGCATCCAGTGCCACCAGCCAGTTATGGGGAGTACATAAATACAAGGTATTGCCGATTTTCAGCGGCGTGGCCTCATAAGTAAACTCGCCGATATCCCCTTTTCTTTTCACATCACCGGTTTGGTACTGCCAGGCTTGCTCTAACTTACCTACATTCTGCGGGGTAATAGTCTCCAGCGGCGAGTAACGCTGTCCCAGATTGCTGCGGCCGTAGCTGTACCAATCCCCTTCAGGCACCTGTCCCAGTTTTGGTGTCTGAACAATCGTGGACGTGTTGAGCTGGCCTTCCAGCGTGTGGGGATCGTTAAACATGCTGCCCAGCGTCACCAGTGCGACTAACCACCAGTACGCGGTCAGACGACTGATTCTGGTACGCCCCATCAGACGGAAAGAAAACAGCAGCGGTATACCTAATACCAGCAGTAATCCCATCCTGCTGGCCAATGGCCACCAGTCATAACCGGACTCCCACAGTGACCAGATCAGCGATGCCAGCAAAAACAAACCGTACAGGATCTGCGCATTGCCCCGTTTGGTTCTGACTTTCGCAGCAACCAACAAAAACACTACGCCCGCAATGGCAAAGTACCAGCTGCCGCCCAGGGAGATCAGCCACAGGCCGCCCCCAAAAAGCACCAGCCCGATGAGGAGATACAGAAATGCGATGAATCCCATGCGCCTCTTCCTTCTTAGTGTTATTCGGCAAATTCGGACGGTGAGCAAACGGGTTACTGACACGCTGACCGTACCTAAAAAAGCGTAGACTATGTGGAAAAGAAGTACTGAAATTCAATCAGATGTGACTAAGAAAATAGCGTTCAATGTTGTCATGCAAAAGCGGTAGCATTCACAGACCATCACTCTTTATTCAACAGCAACCACTCTTGCCGGGTGATTCGGTACAGGCAATGCTCCGCCAGTGAGTGATCACGCGGCAATTTGGGATGCATAAAATTTTGCTGGCAATCAGACATGCCCAGCTTCTGCATCACACGCCGGGAAGGCTGGTTGGCTAACGTGGTAAACGCATAAACAGCAGGTGCCTGCAGCTCGTCAAACGCATAACGCAAGGCACCTTGTGCCGCTTCTGGTGCAAACCCTTTTCCCCAGTGATCAGCAGCCAGTCGCCAGCCAATCTCAATAAACGGGGTGTTAGGGATATCAAGGTCCTGATAATGCAAACCGGTAAGGCCAATAAACTGGCCGGTGTCCTTTCTTTCTACTGCCCAAAAGCCCCAGCCATTATCCTTAATCAATGATGTGGCTTTGTGTGCAAGCTGAACGCTTTCATCTTCACTCAGGGTTGCAGGAAAATACCGCATCACGTGCGGGTCTGCACACATGGCGGCAAACGGCGCGTGGTCTTCCTCTTGCCATTGCCTGATGATGAGCCTTTCTGTCTGAAGCTGACAAACATCTCTCTTTAGTATTTCAATCATTGGTTATCTGCCTGTGTTTTGTGTGGCGATCACAGCCATGTGATCACTTCGGTGAATTCGCGTTCAGCAATTTAGCCATATAAATTTCATCAACATACTTGCCATCCACCCGCATGGCGTCTCGCTTGATCCCTTCTTCGTCAAACCCGGCAGCCTTGTAAAGATGACGTGCGGGGGCATTATGTGCCATCACCGTCAGCTCCATACGGTGAAAATCATGATGACATGCCCACGTTTCTAAAGACGCCATCAGTTGCCGGCCGACACCCTTACCCTGAGCACTTTTTTGAATGCCAATGGCGCAGTAAAGCGAATGCCTGATGCGGTTCATTTTACCGCCCACCCCGACGATAAAGCCGATCACTTCGCCAGCCTCGTTTTCGGCAACGAACATGGTTTGTTGATTGGAATCCACGAATTCCGACAACTGCTTTCTTTGCTGCTCTGCCGTCAGCTGTCGCTCTCCGGGTTCAAACAGCATGAAAGCTGTCTCTGTATCCAGTAAATGGAACAGTGCCACTAATCCTTCGGCATCATGCAACGTAGCCTTTCTGATGATCATGCTTACCCCAGTTATCTATCTTTCGACGGCCTACTTCAACTGTCTTCATTCCGCCGTTTTGCATGCGCCCGCTATCTTACTACCGCACCAGATAAACATAAATGCACAGAAACTGATCGCACTTAAAATATTCATTATTGAAATACACCATTTCAAAACATGGCAATTTCACAGAAGGAGATGATCTATATGGATTTATTTATCAATTGATAAAATAAGAAAATATAACTTTGTGCAGAAGATTAAATTTTTGTCATTTCGACCTGCTTAATTTTTTTCCTGAATTAGACTTGTGGGAGCTTGGTCAAAAATCAAACAAATCGTTACATTCATTTTCTCTAAAACAGTGGTATGGATTGCAGTTCTAAGGGAGGAGCAATGAGAAATCAGTTTCTCAAGCTTTTTGTATTGTTGGCTGGATTTGCACCGGTAATCGCGAGCGCTTCCCATCAGGATCCATTGAAACAACCCTTAGCAGATCGCGAACTATGGGCTGCTGAGCTGACTTCACAGAACGTGTCCTATTGCTTCAATCCGGCCTGGCGTCCATATGATTACCATGAGCACGAGCAGCACAAAGGCATTTTTGCTGATTATCTGCACCTTATTGAGCGTTATCTGGGCGTCACTTTCCATCCCTATTTAACGAGCAGTTGGAGTGAGTCCTTAACCGCCCTGCAACTCGGCCACTGTGATTTTATTCCGGCTATCAGCCAGACCCCGGAGCGGGAAAAGTACCTGTCGTTTACCTCACCTTACTATCAGATTCACAACGTGCTGGTCGCCAAGGCGGATAAACCCATGCTGACCTCGTTGGCTGAACTGACCGGACAATCCATTGCCGGGCCAAAGCACACCGCTGTGATGGTCAGATTACAAGAGACCCACCCGGAGATTCAGCAAGTCTATGCCGCCACGCCTTTGCAGGCCATGCAACTGTTAGATACCGGGGAAGTGTACGCCTTTGTCGCCCCGTTAGATTCGCTGATAGATGAACTGAAAGAGGATGTCTTTCGCAAAAAGATCATTGCCAAGCTCGACTTTTCCCTGCCTATTGCTGTCGGGGTCAGGCTGGATAAGCCCGAGTTGCTCGCATTAATGAACATGGCAGTGCAATCTATTACCCCGGAAGAACATAGTGAGATTTCCCGAAAATGGACACAATTCACTATTACAGAGCCTCATCATTTCACAGATATTTATCGCTGGTCTGCCGTTTCAGTGGTGATTATTCTGGTGCTTGGCTACTGGATAACCCGGTTACGCGGCGAGCTAAAACAACGCAGCCAGACTGAAGCAAGGCTGAGACACATGGCCAATCATGATGCGCTGACCAATCTGCCCACCCTTCGCTACGCTCAGGAAAAAATCGACAGTGCCATCCTGCGTTGCCAGCGCAACAATACCAACATGGCATTAATGTTTGTCGATCTGGACGGGTTTAAAGATGTGAATGACACCTTCGGCCATGATGCCGGAGACAAACTGCTGAAAGCCGTGTCTATCAGGCTGGTGAACTCGCTGAGAGATACCGATACTGTGGCCAGAATCGGTGGCGATGAATTCATACTGATACTGGAAAATATCGCGACGACAGATACAGCCACAATGCTGGCAGACAAAATACTCGCCATGTTCAGCCGTCCTTTCATGCTGGCAGAAAACCCGCTCCATCTCGGCGTCAGCATAGGCGTGTCAATGTATCCGTCACACGGCACGACCCGAGAATCGCTGCTGAAACATGCTGATCAGGCCATGTACTGTGCGAAGAAAAACGGCAAAAATCAGTGTCAGTTTGCATTGGCGCAACAGTAGATAACCGCTGAAAAAGTCTGACCGTCCTTCGCTGTATCCGAAAGGATCAACAGTGGAAGCACCGCATTCGTTGATGTATATCAACTAACCGATACAGTTAAAATGTGATCAATATTTAAAAGATAATCAGAATGCTGTAACATTCGCGCTGCCGTATTAATGAAAGCCATAATAAGTGCAAAAAGCATAACAATCACAGAGTAACCATGTTTACTTCTTCTTTATAAGTATTCAAATGCCTTTAACCTGTAAAAACTGGTTCCTTATTCGTTTTGCCACTCGGTATAGACATTTTCTGCTGGCAGTTTTACTGGGGCTCAGCGTCTTAGCCTTCGGCTTGGGCGGCATCTACCTGCATGGCAGGGGTAATCTGGAAAACCTTGTCGAAGAAAAAGCCACCATTGCGAGTGCACTTTTCCAGAACACCATTGATGAGGCCCATACTGCCATTAATAAGGCCATTCCATTGCTCGGCGCCGCCTGTACCCCTGCAACCGCCGAAGAGTTAAAGCGCATTTCCGTGCTCAGCCCTAACATTCGCACCATTAATTTAGTCAAGGATGATTACATTTACTGCTCATCCCTGTTCAACAGGACATTAAATAAGAATGCTGACACCCACATTTCAGTCAACAATCGACTGTTTCTGGCCACGCATAATTATTTCAACCCAAATGAAAAAATTCTTTTTCTCAGGTCAAACGTCGGCGATAGGTATGCAATCGCAAGTATCGATGTCCATTACATAACAAAAACACTCAAGACTATCGGACAGAAAATTCCGTTAACAATAACGTTAAATAACCAGCAGAAAGTGACCTACAACACTTTTTACTCTGCGACAAAAGACGGCACATTAATCGCCCTGAATTCCCGGGATGATGAGTTCACCATTTCATCTCGGATAAGCCAGCAAATGTATCTGGATTACATGCTGTCGCATTTGTACATTTCAATGTATCTGTGCGTCATTATTGCCATTGTCATCGGCATCAATGGCTATCGCCAGTTCAAACGCCCGCGCTCACTGCAAGAGGAGTTACGGCGGGCGGTAGAAGAGAATGAGTTTCTGCCTTACCTGCAACCTATAGTGAACCATCAAGGCAGGATTTGCGGCGCGGAAATATTAATGCGTTGGCACCACCCGAATCAGGGTTTCATCATGCCAGACTTATTTATCCCTCTGGCAGAAGACACCGGCCTGATTAATATCATGACGACTCAGGTGCTGAGCAGCGTGAAATCTTATTTACTTCAGAATCATCAATATCTGCCCGACGGCTTTCACCTGGCCATTAATATCAGCCCAAGCCAGTGTAATGATCTGCTTTTCTATAAAGACTGCCTGAGTTTCATGTCCGCCTTTCCGGAAGGAAAGGTAAAACTGGTCGCTGAACTGACAGAACGAGAGTTTATTAAAGACACAGGAAATGCCGCCATCCTGTTTGAGAAGCTGCATAATCTGGGGGTGCAGATTGCGCTGGATGATTTCGGCACCGGTCATTCATCGCTGGCCTATATCAACCAGTTCAACATCGACATCATCAAAATTGATAAGAGCTTTACCCGCCTGATTGGTTCGGTAGACATGCCGAGCCATATCGTAGATAACGTGGTTGATCTGGCCAAAAGACTGAACATAGATGTGGTTGCAGAAGGGGTGGAAAACGCGACACAGGAAGCCTACCTCAAGCAGCACAACATTCAGTTCTTCCAGGGCTATCTTTACGATAAACCCCTTCCGCCGGCGGTTTTCATAGAGAAGATGCAGCAGCAAAGCGACATCCAGGCACGCTTACAAGCTGATCCTTCACTGAATGGCTAACGAATCAAGCAGGGAGCAAACTCCCTGCTGTTTATTAGCATCCGGTCAACGCTACACCTTGAAATAGGCCAGGTGCTGGTTAAGTAATTCAGACACTTGCGCCATTGCCTGACTTTCCTGAGCAAGATTCATGGACGATTCTTTCATCACGTTAGCAGACAGATGAATGCTGCTGACATTTTCATTCATCTCATTGGCGACTATGCCTTGTTGTTCTGCCGCAGCCGCTATCAGCACCACTCTGTCGGTGGTCTGATTCAGATCAGACACCATATTTTCGAAGGTGCTCCGGGTTTCCAGCGCAACATCAACACAGCTTGCCGCCTGAAAATGACTCGATTGCATGGTTTTACTTGATTGCTCAGCAATACTGGTCAGTCTGTCGATACTGGCCTTAACCTCTGAGGTAGACTGCTGAGTGCGGCTGGCAAGATTCCTGACTTCATCGGCAACCACTGCAAATCCGCGTCCCATCTCACCGGCTCTGGCCGCTTCAATGGCGGCATTCAATGCCAGTAGATTGGTCTGCTCCGAAACATCCTGAATCACGTTCACCACAGCATGTATATCTTTTACCCCTTGTAACAGCTCATTGACGAAGCTGTCTGCATGGGTGATGTTTTCGGCCACCGACTGGATATTATCGCTGGTGGCTTTCATACTGACACTGCTTTGCTGAGCCTGTTCAGCAACGTGAACTGTGGCCTCAGAAGTACTTTCTGCATTCTGGGCGACATCGTTAATGGTGGCCGACATTTCATTCATCGCCGCCGACAGTTGCTCAAGCTGTACGTGCTGAGATTCGACGCTGGTTGCCGTTTCCTCACTGGCACTGGCAATCCGGCCTGCCATTTCACGCGATTGCTCCGCTGACTGACTGGCCACTTTGAGTGCCGCCTGCAGTTTATCCAGCATGCGGTCGACTTCGCGCCCCATTTCACCAATTTCATCCTGACGCTTTTTATTCAGCCTGACTTTCAGATCGCCGTCTGCGATAACATGAATTTTTTCGACCAGCGCAGTGAGCGGTGTGACAATATCGTGTGCCAGCAGATACCCGATCAATGCCAGAATGATCACCGCGACGGCCGCAAAAACCGATGCCTTCGCCAGATTGCTGTAGAAAACATCGTCGATATCCGACACCAGTACGCCCGAGCCGACTATCCAGTCCCACTCAGGAAAATACATTACATAGGATATTTTTTCGTGCAGCCGGCCATCCGGCGCCCGCCAGGTATAATCCAGAAATCCCTGGCCTGTTGCAGAGGCGATATTCGCCATTTCACGCCAGTGATACCTGCCAGAGCCATCGCGGATCGTAGAGGCATCAGCCCCGTTCAATTCCGGCTTTAACGGGTGAATAATGACTTGTTGCCTTGGGTTGGTAATCCAGAAATAGTTATCACCATCATACCTGAGCTGTTCAATGGCCTTCAGTGCCATACTTTTCGCCCGCTCTGCGCCTAAATCCGGTGTCTGAGCGGCAAAAAACGCAATGATACCTTGTGCGGTTTCAACCTGCGCACGCAGCTTATCCTCACGCTCACTGAATGAAGCGCTGCGCTGCTGCGCCAGATTATAAATACAGACAGATACAATAATCCCGGCGGCTATTACCACCAGTAGCTGCAGCTTTATTTTTATTGATATATTTCCAAGTTTCACGTGATGTCCCTGCCAAAATAAGCAACAAAGCACGTATTTTGCAGCAGGGAATCCGGGGAAGAGTTATCTGAAATCAAAGAAAGTTGAAACTCTATGCCTGGCAGGCATTAAACGTAATGATATGTGACACACATCATATACAAATCACTCAATCTCCTGTCACTGGCTAAGCAGAAGTCTGTCGAAGAACGTAAAGAAGACGACAGACACAATGACCTCTGTGCCTGCCGGTATCGACCTCAAGGCTGCGCAAGCCCCGGCTACTGAGCCGGGCTGAAACGGGTCGCCTCAAAGCTGTTCAGTAGACGGTGGATCAGGTATGTCACCAGTAAGGTGGCAACTATCGCGAAGAAGATACTGCTGACACGGTAAAGTGCACTGAACACCAGATCATTCCCCGGGGTCAGGTATTGCCCGTACAAAATGCCCAGGGTGGTCAGTCCGCCAAAGCCGGCGCCTGAGCCGCTGGATTCCTTGACATGCATATAGCTGAACAACATAGCGCCTATCCACAGCAATGGAATGATCAATACCAGCATCCCGGACCAGTCATACAATAACAACTGCCCTGCCATACCAAAGGCGACCCCCATGATAGTGCCCATCGCCCGTTTACGGGCATAACCCAAAGCACCGTTCCAGTGCATCGGAAAAAGCAGTAACAAGGTGGTTGCCTGCGCTGACATCGAATCATTGAGATCAAAGATCTGAAAAACCAGAAATGACAGTGTGGCAATACTGGCGCCCATCAGTGCTTCATGGCGCATCCGGTGAGAACCTTTAGGTTCACTGGGACGCGCAGGTGGCTGACGAGGTTCGGCGTCGGGGATCAAAAACGTCATCAGATAAGCAATCACCACCGACAGCACATTGGCCAGCAGGTTGCTGAAGATCAGATCATTCAAATCTGAACTCGGGTAACTGGCAAAGTGCAGCATAATGCTCAGGCTGAGCACGCTGTTCGCCCCGAACAGGAAGAGTGTCCCTTTGGACATACAGGCAAATTTGTACAGAAAAAGCACGAAAGCAATCATGGTCATCATGCCTGGATGTCCGCCAAAGAATCCGCCTAAGATCCCCACTTCCAGTCCGCACACTATCGCCGCAGCCAGCAACTGACGCGCGGCGTGCGCACTCATCACAGGCACCATACCCAGCAACAACATAGGAGTGACAGTAAAAAAGACCCCGTAGTTCCAACCGAAGATTTTACTGATCGTGAAGCCGAGTGTGGCACCGGTTGCGATTCGCAGGCACTGGCGGAAATCGTTTTCCGACATCGGATGATCCCATAACTTCATGGCACCTCCCGCTTAATAAATGTAATGAAGAGTGCTCAGGAATTTAATCTGAGCGTGAGCCATCCAGGCGAACAGGCCGCTGTCCGGAACCAGCTGTACCGTGGCACGAGCACCGGCGGGTAACTGTTGCGGCGATTCCCCTTCAATGTTCAGATGAAGGCGCATTCGCTGGGCATCCCGCACCCATCGGTTAGACTCTGTCGGCGTGGCAAGACGGCCATTCGCATCAAACTGGCCGGCACTGACACCCGCATCCAAACTGCTGATGCGTGCGCTAAAGACCTGACCGGGCTGACTGTCGAAAGCAACCAGCGCCTGACTGTCGTTACTGAAATGTCGCAGGCTCTTTTCCCGGAAGTCGGCAATGATATCGACATCCGTTGATACCAGCGCCACCAGCGGATTACCGGCTGCCGCGTAAGCGCCTTGCTCCAGCTGGAGGTTGGTAATGACGCCATCACGCTTGGCTTCTACACGGGTATAAGACAGATTCAGTTCTGCCTGCTGCAGCTGATTTTTCGCCACACGAATGCTCAGATTTTTATCGCTGATTTCGCCCCGGCTGACTTCCAGCTCTTTTAAGCGCGCTTTCGAGGCAGACAAATTCGCTTTGGCTGCGATAGCAGCACTCTGGGCATCATCGCGCAGCTGTTGTGAGGTCCCGTTGCGATGAAACAGTGTGCTCAGTCGCTGCGCTTCGCGCGTTTTCTGTTGCAAAATGGCTTCATTCGCCGCGACTTCTGCCTTTGCGGCCAGAATAGAGGCATCCAGCTGGCTGTTATTCTGGATCACTTTTTCCAGATTCAGACGCGCTTGTTCGACAGCCAGCTTATAAGGGGCCGGATCGATAACAAACAGCACATCGCCCTGATGGACAGCCTGATTATTATGCACATGTATTTCGGTGATCGGGCCGCTCACTCTGGGAGCGACTTTGGTAACAACCCGGGTCGCCATCGCTTGTGGGGTCAAAGGCATGGCCAAGTCGGCCATCAAAAAATAAGCAAATACCAACACAAATGCGAAACAGGCGTATTTAATCCAGCGGGCAAATTTTTGATCAGGTGTCATAGAGGTTTATTTCTCCTTGGGATCGTTATTGTGTTCTTTATTCAGAGAATCCAGCGCATTGTGGGCAATCTGCTCCAGAATTAAGCCCAGCTTCTGTAATTCCTGATCGTTAATATGGGACAGCAGTTGTTTACGCACCTGCATGATGCGCGCTTCCATTTGGGTGAGCAGTTGCCGCCCTTCTTCCGTCAGGCTGACAATCCGGGCACGCTTATCGCTGTCGCAGCAACGCCGTGTGATCAGCGATTGCTCTTCAAGCTGCTTCAAGGTGCGCATCAACGAGGCCAGTTCGATTTCCAGCGCTTCAGCCAATGTTTTCTGACTAACGTTATCGCCCAGCCGCTGCAGTTTCCACAACGCTGTCCAGCGCGGATGAGTGAGGCCCAAAGGGGCCAGTTCACGGTCTGCCACCATCTTCCATAAACGGGAAACACGGCTGAGCTGCTCAGCTAACGGCAGATCGCGAAGAATGTTGATATCTTGAATCATGGTGCTTCACCAAATTACTTAGCCTGCTAAGCAATATAATATAGTTAGCAGGCTAAGTAAATAGTCTGTGAGTTCAATCACACATTTTCTGTACGAGCATTTAGACGCAGCGTAAATAGCCGACGCGAAGGCGGGATAATCTCACCAAGCAGCAAGCTAACCATCAGCAATGGTCTGGCTTCAGCCTCAAACTGCCTTGAATAAGGCGCCCGGAGTACCTAATCTAACCAATAACAGTGGCCGTTTGACGAAGAGCAACACCATCGCACAAAGCCCAATCCCATCCACATGCTTCCTTGCCAATAAAGCCATAGTCGAATGTTTTCAATCGCTCAACCAGATGAAAACGAGGGAAAGATCTGATGAAAATTACTTTTCTTGGTGGTACTGAAACGGTGACGGGATCCAAGTTTCTGTTGGAGGCAGGGCGGACCAGTGTGCTGATCGATTGTGGTCTGTTCCAGGGCTATAAGTGGTTGCGGGAGCGCAATTGGCAGACATTGCCAATGGACATAGAAAAGCTCGACGCGGTTCTGTTAACCCATGCTCATCTCGACCACTCTGGCTATCTTCCTGTGCTGTACAAACACGACTTCCGCGGACCGGTATTTACGCATCACGCGACCAAAGATCTGTGCCGGATTCTGCTGGCAGACAGCGGCCATATCCACGAGGAGGACGCCAGATATTACAGCAACCACAAATTGGGAAAACATGAACATCCTGAACCGCTCTACGACAGACAAACCGCTGAAGACTGTATGGCGCTCTTTCAGTCGGTGGATTTTGACGAACCGGTCGACGTCGGGGATATCCGTTTTTATCTGCAACCGGCGGGACATATTCTCGGCGCTGCCAGCATTATTGTCGAAGCAGAAGGAAAGCGCGTGGGTTTCTCCGGCGATGTCGGGCGTTATCACGATGTGCTGATGATGCCTCCCCGCCCGCTGCCTGCGCTTGACCTGCTCTTGATGGAGTCCACTTACGGTAATCGCCTGCATGATCCAAAAGACCCTTTTGAAGAACTGGCTGAGGTCGTGAACCAGACGGCGATGCAGGGAGGCGTATTACTGATTCCTGCATTCGCTGTGGGACGGGCGCAGGCTTTGCAACATATGCTGGCCACTTTGATGCAAAAAGAAAAAATCCCCCGAATTCCCGTCTATCTTGATAGCCCGATGGCCATCAAAGTATCGGATATTTTTTGCCAGTACAGTAAACAGCACCGGCTCAGTCCCGACGAATGTCATCGAATGTGCAATGACATCATCTATATCCGTACCGTGGATGAGTCGAAGGCAATAGAAAAGCAAGCCTTCCCTCACATCATTATTGCCGGTAGCGGGATGGCAACCGGGGGGCGTATTCTGCACCACTTTAAACGTCTGCTCAGCAGTCCCAAAACTACTGTCCTATTTACCGGTTATCAGGTGGGTGGTACCCGGGGCGCAAAAATGCTGGCAGGCGTTGAGACGGTGAAAATTCACGGCGAATGGATACCGCTGCATGCCTCGGTGAAAATGATTTCCAGCCTGTCCGGTCACGCGGATTACCTAGAGCTTACCCAATGGTTACAGCAGTCGGCACTGGCGGAAAAAACACCCATTCAGCTTATTCACGGCGATCCTGAAGCCCTCGAAGGGCTGCGCGTGCATTTACAGGAACAGACAAAATTTACCGTCGA
The DNA here is from genome assembly GCF_038519165.1 of Photobacterium sp. SP02. NCBI lineage: Bacteria > Pseudomonadati > Pseudomonadota > Gammaproteobacteria > Vibrionales > Vibrionaceae > Photobacterium > Photobacterium sp. SP02. The sequence continues at coordinate 24,396 of NZ_JASJOJ010000031.1, read as the reverse complement.
TGTGGCGGGTTACTGGAGCATTTTTCGCCTGTAGCTGCCGGGTGAATTCGATGGATGAGAAAGCGAAGGCCATAACAAACAAAGGATTTGTCTGAAAACAAAAACGCCAGAATGCGTCAGAGCGCAGACTGGCGTTGTGTGGTGAACTAGCGATTACAGCAAGCGGTTGAATTCAACATCATATCTTTCATTTAGACTATCCGTAATATCGAGCGTCAACGTCTTCCCATCTTCTGATACGGTCACAGAATGAATCATGGATGGAACTCCATTGTCATGCAGAAGAGATGGACCTGAACCGTCAAAAATCAGGTCTAGATTGAGTACACCATTTTCAAAAGTGTACTCGCCAAATTCGGAACCAATATCTCCTTTCTCGCCAGACTCTACCTCACCATCAACGAGCTGAACCAAGACAAACTTATTATCGTTACGGAAGTTAAAAATAACATGACCGCCATTGTCTTCCTTCAACTCCCAACTGCCGACAATGCCATTGCCAGGCGTCGCTAAGCGGGGGAAGGTTTCATTATTGGTCGCATCATCACCTTCTTCAGGATCTGGGTCCGTCCAGGTCAGTGCGAGCGACGCGTCAGTCACCACGAAATTGGTAATGACATCGCCGCTGTCCAGGCCGCCATCAAATGCATCGCCCGTTTCACCCACCCCACTAAAGTTTTCCCAGTAGAGTTTCTTCCCTTTGAAATCAGTGCCTGACAGCTTGACAGTACCATACTGGAAGCCCTGCCAAACACCGTCACCTTCCTCCTCATATTCAGCCACCAGATAATAGCCATTCGGGAAAATGTTCACCAAACCTGTATACCCTTCGCCACCATCATCTAAATTAAACATCCCTTTCAGATCAGCAGTCGCTGAACTCAGGCTTTCTTCAAAGTGGGCTTTTGCTTCAGCCTCATCTGGCAGGTCGCTGGCAGATTTACCTGCCTGAGACAGAAGCGCTGTGACATTGGATTCATTAGCAAAATCAGCGGGCGCAACATTGAAGTTAATTTGAGATGCGGTGTTTTTCACTGTTTCGTCAATGGCAATACCATTCGAAGGGTCACCGTCTGTATCCAGGGTCATCAGCAGGCGGACAATGTTCACCACAGCGTTATCATTGATATCCTCTGTGCCTGCCAGATCCAATGGTGTAATCACATTCCCGGCATCCACAGAGGTAAAGCTGTGACCACCCATTTTAAAGATCACTTTTTCACCCGGCTTATAGCTGAATTCGCCATTTGCATTGGTGGTACCGCTTTGTGTGGCGGTGACATAGTCCATACCTTGTACCGCAGCGTCAATCAAGCGACCGGTTGATACATCACCGGATTGCGTTTGATCGCCACCGGAAGAATTGTTGTTGGCTGTATCGTTACTAGAGCTGCCACCGCCACAAGCACTGATCGCGAAACCCAGTGCTGCCACAATCGACAAATTTAATAGTTTTCTTTTCATTATTGCTGTCCCTCTGCATATGTGTTTTTTTGCTTTTATAGTATTTTGATTTCCCGAATCCAAATACAGGCATGAAAACTGAGACACTCAACGATTCGCTATTATTAATATATTAAACATTCATTTCAAAAGCATTAATCACCACAAACTCAATTATTAATGAAAGATTTAACCAACCATGTCAGCAGCAAAGAAAATTAATATACATATCAATAGTGAAACGAAACATTTCACTATTGATATGTTAAAAATAAATCTGGTAATTCTGATGACAAAAAATGTAAAAGAACGCTAATTAAGGATTGTTATCAACACAATGAAATTGACAAACCCCTGACATAAAACAGAAAAATTGAACTACTCACCAATACTTGCTATTAATTGATATTATTGTGATTAGTATCACACAAATCAATGATGCCAAATTGAGATAAACAAGCATCAGTGGAATACCAAATACAAAATAACTGGCCATATTTATTCACAAAACAAATACAAGTATGAATTTATATTGCCCTAACATAAGAATCTAAATTTACCCATCGGTTACGCACATTCGTAAATACACATTTCATTTCGCGAAATCCGTGCTCGAAAACAGGTTACCGGTTAACAAAAATGCTTTCGATTAAATAGAAGTGAAAAATTATCGCTGTAAAAGCAAAACTTCGAATGAATAGTTAAATTTAAGGCCTGATATATGTCGGAAGACGGAGCCAGAACAAGGTAGGGAGGGATGATTAAATCTCGTAACACGACTCTGAACCCAAAAGAAAAAGCCTCGTCATAACGAGGCTTTCAGAAAACAATGATTGGCAGGTTACTCAGAATGTCAGATTGTTGATAATGTCATCGTCAACCTGGTTTGCTAACGTCACTTTTAGCTTAGGTGTTCTTGCCATTTCGCGTTGGATGGCGAAGTTCGCTTCTTTGTTACGCGCCCAGCTGCGACGTGCAATGCCGTTGTTAACATCGAACAGCAACATAGACTTCAGCCTGCGCTCGGCACTTTCACTGCCGTCAAGCAACATGCCGAAACCGCCATTGATCACTTCCCCCCAGCCGACACCGCCACCGTTATGGATAGAGACCCAGGTTGCGCCGCGGAAGCCATCGCCGATCACGTTGTGAATGGCCATATCAGCTGTAAAGCGGCTGCCATCATAGATGTTCGACGTTTCACGGAATGGTGAATCCGTACCGCTGACGTCGTGGTGGTCGCGGCCCAGTACGACAGGACCGATTTCACCGCGATGGATCGCATCGTTAAACGCTTTGGCAATTTCCATACGACCTTGTGAATCAGCGTACAGAATGCGCGCTTGTGAACCGACCACCAGCTTGTTTTGCTTGGCATCTTTGATCCAAGTGATGTTGTCTTGCATCTGCTGCTGAATTTCTTCTGGCGACTCGGCCATAATCTTGCTCAGCACCTCAGCGGCAATCGCATCGGTTCTGTCCAGATCTTCCGGCTTACCTGAAGTACAGACCCAACGGAACGGGCCAAAACCATAGTCAAAACACATAGGACCCAGAATGTCCTGTACGTATGACGGGTATTTAAAGTCGATGCCGTTTTCAGCCATCACATCGCCACCCGCACGCGACGCTTCAAGCAGGAAAGCATTGCCGTAGTCAAAGAAGTAAGTGCCGCGGGCTGTGTGTTTGTTGACCGCATCCGCATGACGCTTCAGTGTGTCTTGTACTTTTACCTTGAACAGCTCTGGCTCTTCACGGATAAGACGGTTCGATTCGTCATAGCTGATGTCAACCGGGTAGTAACCGCCTGACCAAGGGTTGTGCAGGGAGGTTTGATCCGATCCCAGGTGGATAAAAATGTCCTTCTCGTAGAAGGTTTCCCACACATCCACCACGTTGCCGATAAAGGCAATCGAAACCACTTCGTCGTTGGCTTGCGCTTCACGCACACGCGCAACGAGTGCATCCATATTATCGACCAGCTCATCCACCCAGCCTTGTTCGTGACGTTTAATCGCCGCTTTCGGATTCACTTCAGCACATACCGTAATACAGTCAGCGATATTACCGGCTTTGGGTTGTGCACCGCTCATGCCGCCAAGACCCGCAGTCAGGAAGATCTTCCCTTTCGGGCTTTGACCTTTTTCAAGCACTTTGCGGAAGGCGTTCATCACAGTAATGGTGGTGCCGTGTACTATGCCCTGCGGGCCGATATACATGAACGAACCCGCAGTCATCTGGCCGTATTGCGTCACGCCTAATGCGTTGAACTTTTCCCAGTCATCCGGCTTAGAGTAGTTCGGGATCATCATACCGTTGGTCACCACAACGCGCGGCGCCTCTTCCGACGACGGGAACAGACCCATAGGATGACCAGAGTACAAATGGAGCGTCTGGTCGCTTTCCATCTCACTTAGGTATTTCATGGTCAGCAGGTATTGGGCCCAGTTCTGGAATACCGCACCGTTACCACCGTAAGTGATGAGCTCTTCAGGGTGCTGCGCCACAGCCGGATCCAGGTTGTTGTCGATCATCAGCATGATGGCGGCTGCCTGCTCGCATTTCGCCGGATAGTCTGAAATAGAGCGCGATTTCAGATCGTAGTTCGGCTTGAAGCGGTACATGTAAATGCGGCCAAAATCTTTCAGTTCCTGAGCAAACTCAGCAGCCAGTTCCTGATGCCATTCATTCGGGAAGTAACGCAAGGCATTGCGAATGGCTAATTGCTTTTCTTCCGGCGTCAGGATGTCTTTGCGTTTGGGCGCACGGTTAACACCGGCCGGATACGGTTTAGCCTCCGGCAGTACGCTAGGGATCCCTTGTCGAATTTGTTCTTGAAAATTGAATACAGTATCCATCCTTACAGGCTCCCTTCAGTTCACTTTAAACGCTTGTGTTTTCACCAATGCGATCATGGCGTCGATGTCTGGCTTCAGCAGGCGGTCTTCTTCCAGCTTGGCCACTTTCTCACGAATAATTCGGTAGTTTTCTTCAATCACATCTGAACAGCGGTTCGGACGTCTGAATTCAATCGCTTGTGCCGCATACATCAGTTCGATAGCGATGATCTTTTCCAGGTTACCTAAAATCTGATTCAGCTTTCTGCCCGAGATACTGCCCATAGACACGTGATCTTCCTGACCCATAGAGGTCGGCACGCTGTCAGCAGACGGTGGAAAACAGAGTGATTTATTTTCAGTCACCAGAGCAGCGGTCACGTATTGCGGGATCATCATGCCCGAGTTCAGGCCACCGGATGCCGTCAACAGACGCGGCAAACCGTGCAAGCCTTCAAGCAGCAGGTAGCAGCGACGGTCTGCAATATTACCCAGTTCCGCAGCAGCAATAGAGGCATAATCCAGCACCATGGCCAGCGGTTGCCCATGGAAACTACCGCCGGAAATGGCTTCTTCGGAGCTGATAACAATCGGGTTATCAGTCACTGAGTTCATTTCAATTTCAGCCAGTTCTTTCAGGTGATTGTAGGCATTGCGCGAAGCACCATGCACCTGCGGAATACAGCGCAGGGAATAAGGGTCTTGCACGCGAACACAATCAGCATGCGAGGCCATGTTTTGGGAGTCTTTGAAGAAACGTCTCATGCGGGCGGCGACTTCAATGTTGCCGGCAAAGGCACGCGTCAGGTGCAGCTCTTCTCTGAATGGTGAACCACTGCCCTGCATCCCTTCAATACTCATCGCACCGGCAAGATCTGCCAAATCAAGCAGATAACGCATTTTCGTGAGTGCGGTAATGGCATGAGACAGAATAAACTGTGTGCCGTTGATCAGCGCCAGACCTTCTTTTGCATGCAGCTCAAGCGGCGCTAAGCCGTTTTCACGCAGCGCTTGTGCGGCTGGCACTGTGTTGTCGCCCTGCCAGAATTCACCTTCGCCAATGAGGGGTAAAAACAGGTGAGAAAGCGGTGCCAGGTCACCCGATGCGCCAACAGAGCCTTGCTCCGGCACAACAGGGATCAGATCGTGTTCGAGAAACGCCAGCATACGCTGAACAACTTCCAGGCGGATACCTGAGTAGCCCTGACTTAAGGCATGTATCTTGGTGATCAACATCAGTTTTGAGATGGATTTCGCAATCGGCTCACCCACACCGACCGCATGGGTGATCAGGAGGTTTTTTTGTAACAGATGCGTTTCTTCCGGTGAAATTTGGGTATCACACAGCGGGCCGAATCCGGTATTAATGCCGTACACCGCCTTGTCGGAAGCGGCAATGATGTCCACATTACGACGGCTTGCATTGATTTTGTCGAGCGCTTCTTCACAGAGTTCCGCTTTGATACTGCCATCCGCTATGCCGTTTACAATATCCAGATTGAGTTGATCAACACCATATCTAAACATCTTGTTTGTTCTCCTGACTGACTGACTGATATCTCTGTATCAGATTGCTTCTATAAGACAATGCTAGCTTGCTCTGTAAGTTTTATAAAAGCATAATGTTCGTAGTTCATTCCGGTTTTATCGAACAAAAAACACAAGCTGACAGAGAGCCCCTATGCAGATTCAAGATGTTGATTTACGTATGCTGAGAATATTCGTTGCTATCGTTGAGTGCGGCGGTCTGTCGGCGGCAGAATCGCGCTTAAACATAGGTCGTTCCACCATCAGTTCTCACTTATCCGATCTGGAAGTGCGCCTTGGGATTACGCTTTGCAAACGCGGCCGGAGCGGCTTTGAGGTCACAGAGGCCGGGCGCGTAACCTATCAAGCCTCACTGGAGCTACTCCAGCAATGCGAAGCCTTTGCCGCCACAGTGGCGAGCTCTAAAAACGAACTGTCCGGCCGGGTCACGATTGCCATGATCGATACCTTAGTCAACGATCCACGCTGTCGTGTGGCCCAGGTGATTGCCGGATTAAAAAGCAGAAGTAATAACTTACAGTTCGACATCAATGTATGCGAAGCGCGCGAAGTTGAAACATCCGTTGTGAATGGGCGCTCGCTGGTGGGAATCGGCGTTAGTCGTCACCCGCTAAGGGGGCTCGACTATTTCCCCCTGCATAATGAAACGAACTATCTGTATTGCGGCAAAGGCCATCCGCTGTTCGATTGCCACCCATCGGAAATCGACACACTGTTACAACAAGCAGAAGTGATCACCAGTAACTATATGCGGGATAAGGAAACCCGCAACGACGCACTGAATTATCAGAATACGGCCATCGCCTATCACGATGAGGGGATTGCTCATTTGATTTTATCCGGTGCGTTTATCGGCTACCTGCCCGAGCACTACGCCAGCAACTGGGTCAGCAAGGGACTGATTCAACCTATCTTGCCCGAAAAATACACCTACCAAATCCCGGTCATGCTGATCACGTTAAAAAATAACTCAGCGTCGCCACTGGCCAAGGCACTGATTAAAGAGATTAAACGTTGCCATAGCCTTGCCCCGTCATCCAGTGCCAGTGTTGCCAAGGTTCAGGCGAAAAAAAACCGCTGATAGTTCAGCGGTTTCTTCGAATGTGGTGGAGCCAGGACAAGGTATAGTGGGATTTTCAAATCCCGGACAACGCACTCTGAAGCTCAATGAAAAAAGCCCCGTCTTATGACGGGGCTTTCGAATGTGGCGGAGAGATAGGGATTTGAACCCTAGATACGCTATTAACGTATGCCGGTTTTCAAGACCGGTGCTTTCAACCACTCAGCCATCTCTCCGTAAGTGGTGCGCATGATACCCAGCCGATCCCATGTTGTAAATACCCCAAAGAATCAAATGCACACTTGATCGCCAATCTGACACATTCCTTTTCGCTTTGGCTGATTTTTCAGCCCGTTAGCTTTCCTGTTGGATAGAGGTCAACGCTTTTTCCTGTGCTTGCGCTGTCTTGGGTTTTCGCATCACCAGATAAACCGCCATTGCCGCCAGCATAAAACCGACCGCACTCATCGCATCAAAGGTTTCATGAAATGCCAGCCAGGCTTGCAGCGCTGTAACCGGCGGCACCAGATAAAATGTTGAAGCGACTTTTGAGGCTTCACCGTGCCGCACCATATACAGCAGCAGCCAGACTGCGGTCACCGACACTCCGAGCACCAGCCAGGCCAGAGTCAGGGTGAATGTCAGATTCCATTCCACCTGCATGGTTTCCATCGTCATCATCACAGGTGCGAACAGGAGCGCCGCCATCAGGTATTGGTAAACCGAGCCGCCTACCAGATCAACCTGCTGGCAGAATCGCTTTTGGTACAGGGTGCCAAGTGTAATGCCGAGCAGAGCGGTCGCAGCACACAAATAGGCGGCGACTTGATGATCTTCCTGCTGCCAGCTCATATTGCCTTGCAGCACCAGGGTGATGCCCATCAGCCCCACGACCAATCCCAGCCACTGGGACAGTGCCAGACGCTCCTGCCCCATTGCGACTAACAAAAGTGCCGTAAGTACCGGCTGTAATCCAACCAGTAAGGCGCACAAGCCCGCCGGCATGCCCAGATATATGCCGTAATAGGTGCCGCCCAGATAAAAACCATGAATCAGCACACCCGCGACCATGCTGTGCAGCCGCGCGCGACCGGTTGGAAGCTGCCCGTTCAGTACGTACAGCAACACCATAAAAATCAGAATATTGAGTGCCATACGTATAAAGAGAAAGGTTGCAGGTTCCGCATATGGCAAACCAAAACGGGCGCCAATGAACCCCGTGCTCCACAGCATCACAAATATGAAAGGAATAAACCGAGCCACTGAGACGTCCTTCTGGTGATTAACATGATTTTCCACTACTGTAGATGGGTACAAAAAAAGTAAAAAGTGACAGTTTTGTGATTTTGATAGGGTACAGATGCCACAAGTACAACACGAAGAGCAAACCAGCGAAGCCAAATACCGCCAGGTGATCCGGGAGCTCACGCTGCGAATCGATCGCGGTGTGTATCAGGCTGGCGATAAGCTCCCTTCAATCCGGCAGTTGAGTGAACAGCTGACGGTGAGCAAAAACACGGTGATACGCGCGTATCAGGAACTGGAAGCGGCTCAGACAATTGAAGCGCATCCCCGGTCCGGCTATCGGGTCACGATGGCCGTTCAACCGGCACCGCTGACCATGCAGGCCCCCGGCTATGTCGATTTACTGACATTAAGCCGAACCATATTGCAACAGTCCCCGTCATCGTCTTTGCTGCCAACCGGCAGCGCGCACCCGAACACGCAATTTCCCGCCATTACCTCGCTGTATGCTGAAATTGGCCGCCATAGCCGTTACCAGACACATCTGCCAAGCCATTATTTACTCCCGCCAGGTGATGAGCAATTACGAAAGCAACTGGTGACTGTGAACCAGTGGTTGGACATTTCGACCTCGCCCGATGACATTTTGATCACCCACGGCGCGCAGCAAGGGATCAGCATGGCATTGCAGGTGCTGACCCAACCCGGTGATACCGTCATCGTTGATTCCCCCTGCTATTTCGGCAATCTGCTGTTGCTGGAATCACTTGGTCTGAAAGTGGTGGAGATACCCTCTCACCCGCAAACCGGGATGGATTTAACGCACCTGTCACTGGCCCTGGCACAGTGGCCCGTCGCGGCGATTCTGATCAACCCGAGCTTCAATAACCCAACCGGCTCTGTGATGCCACGGGGTGAGCGCGAACGCTTTCTCAGCATCACCGCGGGTATCCCTGTCATTGAAGATGATGTGTTCGGTGATCTGGGTTACGGCAAACGCCCGCCCGCGCTTTACAGTCTGGATACTGATAACAGGGTAATTTATTGCAATTCGTTATCTAAAACGCTGGATTCACGTTTGCGTATTGGCTGGATGCTGGCCGGACAGTATCAGCCGCTGATTGAAAAACGCCTGCTGGCAGACAACATGGGCAGCCTGAATCTGATGCAGTCAGCGGTGGCTGAGTTTTTAAAGACCGGCAAGTACCGCACTCACCTCAATAAAGTCAGACGCTATTACCAGCGTAATCAACGCGCATTCAGTCAGCGTCTTTGTGCTGCGCTCGACAGCTATCCCTGGATGGCTGGCCAGTATCATTTACACCTGCCCGATGGCAGCTTTCTGTGCTGGCTGACGCTGCCCGAGCAGGCCGACAGCTATCAGCTTTATCAGCAGGCACTGGCGGCCGGGATCAGCCTGTTACCCGGCAATATGTTTTGCACTCAGGATCAGTACCGCCATTGTCTCCGGCTCAGCTATGCTGCATTCGAAGATAATTCGCACTGGAACACAGGCGTGAAAAAGCTGGCGCAACTGATTGCCGAACATATCAGACCACTGATTGATAACACAGAGTGAGCATCGACTAGGCTTACTGAAAAGATCATTTTATTAAGGAAGATACCATGAGATTCCGACACCTTGCCTTCATCGGTGCATTGTTAAGCACATTGTCTTTCTCAGTGACATCCGCGCCCGGCATTGTCAGTACCGGCTCCAGTGAAGGCATGGCTTATCAGCTTGAAAAAGTGGCTGACGGCCTGTCAGTGCCGTGGGGAATGACCTTTGTTGACCCAACAACACTGCTCATTACGCTGCGTCAGGGAAAGGCGGTCCTGGTCGATACCCGCTCAGGACAGCAAAGAACCCTGAGTGGCCTGCCCGATATTTATACCCGGGGCCAGGGAGGTTTACTGGATGTCATCGTATCCCCCGATCCCTCGGCAAGCGGCTGGATCTATTTTACCTACAGCAAACCGGTCAACAACGGCAGTGCCACCACACTGGCAAGAGCCAAATTATCAGGCCAGACGCTCACCAACTGGCAGGATTTGCTGGTTTCCCGTTCGCACAGTGAGGCCAGCAAACACTATGGCAGCCGGATAGCGTTTGATATGAAAGGACATGTGTTTTTCTCTGTCGGTGACAGAGGCAATCGCCCGAACGGGCAGGATCTGAGCAATCATGCCGCCTCAATATTACGGTTAAACCTGGATGGCTCAGTGCCTAAAGACAACCCCTTTTATGGTCAGTCTGGCGCATCGGCAGAGATCTGGAGCTATGGTCACCGCAACCCGCAAGGCATCGTATTTGATACAAAGACGGACAGGTTATGGGAGATTGAACATGGCCCGCGCGGTGGGGATGAAATCAACCTGATCCTGCCGGGGCGCAATTACGGCTGGCCAGTTACCTCACACGGTAAAGAGTACTGGGGGCCGCTGGATGTCGGTGAATCCAAAGAAAAAGCCGGTATTGAGTCGCCGAAAAAAGTGTATGTCCCCTCCATTGCCCCCGGCAGCCTGATGATGTATCAGGGCAGCGCTTTTCCGGCCTGGCAGGGTAATCTGTTTGCCGGCGCACTGGTGTTACAGCACCTCAATCGTGTCGCCCTTAATGCGCAGGGAAATCCTGTAAAAGAAGAAAGGCTGTTTGAAGACTTGAATGAAAGAGTTCGCTCACTGGCGCAAAGTGCGGACGGGATGATCTATTTCGCTACTGACAACGGCAACCTGTACCGTATTGTCCCCAAATGAAACCGCCCCCGCTTCATATGAGGCGGGGGCGGTTATACATCACACGTGACTGCGTGATTACAGGTGCTCACCACGACGCAACGCATCAATACGTTTTTCCAGCGGCGGGTGTGTCATGAAGAGTTCAGACAAGGTTTTCTTGCCGTTGATGCCAAACGCCATCATTGAACCTTCAAGGTGAGATTCCTGACTGACTTTCAGGCGCTCCAGCGCAGCAATCATCTTCTCTTTACCAACCAGATGTGCAGAGCCTGCATCGGCTTTGAATTCACGGTGACGGCTGTACCACATGGTAATAATACTGGCCAGGAAACCGAACAGTAATTCCATAATGGTAGAAACAATGAAGTAGGTCATAAAACTGCCGCCCTCGCCTTCTTCGTTGTTGTTGCTGACACCGCTGACAGCACCCGCAATAATACGGGAGACAAAAATCACAAAGGTGTTCACCACCCCCTGCAGCAAGGTCATGGTTACCATATCGCCATTGGCAATATGGCTGACTTCATGTGCCAGCACGGCCTCAGCTTCATCGCGGGTCATGCTGTGTAACAACCCGGTAGACACAGCCACCAAAGAGTCATCACGCTTGGCACCTGTTGCGAACGCATTGATATCCGGTGAATCATACACAGCCACAGTCGGCATACCAATACCGGACTGCTTCGCCTGACGTGCAACGGTTTCCATCAGCCAGTGTTCTGTTTCATTACGCGGATGTTCAATCACCATGCCGCCCACAGACCTGAGCGCCATGGACTTAGACATGAAGAGGGAAATCAAAGAACCGCCAAAACCAAACAGCACCGCCATCACCAGCAGGCCGTTCAAGCTGCCTGGCTGTAAATCAGTCACGGCATAAATAATATTGAGCACAATGCTGAATACCAGCATTACGGCAAGGTTGGTTGCCAGGAACAAGCCAATTCGCTTCATACCTTTCTTTCTCCAACAAAGGTCTGGGTGTCAAATGCTTCTGCGCCTTCCTAATGGCTGGCGCATCAATAAGATGGTACTTATAGTATGGTCGTTCAATCTAAAAACAAGCGGAAGCAGGAAATTGTTACTTTTGGTAAGGGATATCCGCTTCTGAGACAGAAATCATGGTTTGCCCGATCAGCAGGGTCTTAGACTTTGGTCGTATTGTATAAGATGTCGCCATTCTCTATTGTCGTGGCGTATTCGCATTAACAGTATCTAACAAGGAGGCAAGATGGCTGACCAAGAAAACTACCAAGTCGCAATTGATATCCTGCGTTGCCATCTTGGCATGACGGCTGAAGAAGCCTGCGCAGAGCTGGGGATTGACCCGGCAGCGTCTAAGACAGCCGAGGCCATGGATCCTGCCGCTGTACTGGGTGATAATTAACCCCAGCAACTATAAAGTCATTTCGTCAAAACCTCCGCTCGGAGGTTTTGTCATTTCTGCGTCATAGTCACCGCACGTCAGTTCTCATTCAGTTTCATTGTGTGATACTTGTCCCAAAAATCATTATGAACACTGTGCAGGTAGATTATGAACAAGCCCTACTCAACTGCTATGGACAGCGCCACTTCGCGCGAAGGCGTGCTTCCTCTGCTCACTCCCGTTGCTATGTTTATGGCTGTTGCAGTTATCGCTGCAATTGCAGCATTCATCATTAAAATCGAAATGCTGCAACTGAGTGGCAACCTCGGCGAAAACTCTCTCGTTGAATATACTCAGGAACTTTATCTGTTTTTAACCAGCGCACTCTTTTTTGGCCTGGCTAAGAAACAGCCGGCCCAGAAAGGCTTTGCTGTACTGGTTTCCGCGTTTTTTATGGTGCTGCTGATCCGGGAACTGGACGGGTTGCTGGACCTTATCTGGCACGGCTTCTGGAAATTCCCGGCTGCCGTGGTCGCGGTGTTAGGGATGGCTTATGCCCGTAAACATCTGCTGGCAACACAACAACCGCTCAGCCGATACAGCAAACACGCCAGTTTCGGTTTGATGCTGGGCGGTCTGGCTACCCTGCTGGTGTTCTCACGCCTGTTTGGCATGGGAGAGATCTGGCAAACCGCGATGCAGGATAACTATATGCGAGAAGTAAAAAACCTGGCTGAAGAAGGGGTCGAACTGCTGGGTTACAGTTTAATCCTGGCTGCGGCAATCTGGTATTGTTTGCCGGGCTTAATCAACAAAAAACAACGCTATTAACACGATTCAGATGCAACAACGCCGCCATACAGGCGGCGTTGTTATCTATAAAGAAAGGAAGAAGGGGATTAACCCAACAGCGCCATATTCAGATAGGCCGTTAAGTCCCGCTTGGCAATACCAGGCAAATAGGGAATTTCACCTAACTTGGGTGCGGGCAAGTAAGATTCAAGATACTTCAGGTTATCCTCATAACAATGGGTATCCGGATCAACCAGGTTTGCCACCCAACCGGCCAACGTCAGGCCATCATTTTGAATTGCTTCAGCGGTCAGCATCGCATGGTTCAGGCAACCCAGTTTCACGCCCACCACTAATATGACAGCCATTTCTTCCTGCTTGACCCAGTCAGACAGTTTCATTGTGTCGGAAAGAGGAACCCGCCACCCGCCGGCACCTTCCACAAACACCACATCATTCTTGCTCTTAAGCTGAGATAAGCCTTCAGACAGCCTGACAGGATCTATGCTAATGCCTGCCTGCTTGGCAGCAATGTGCGGCGCGATGGGCGGCTCAAACGTATAAGGATTGACTTCTTCATACTGCAATTCCGGCTGGGAAGCGGCTTGCAGAAACAGTGCATCAGAATTGCGCATACCATAAGCGGTCAGCGTACTGCCTGACGCAATCGGTTTAAACCCTGCCGTTCTTTGCCCGGCACGGACACTGGATTCAATTAAAGTACGGGTAACTACCGTTTTTCCTGCATCTGTATCCGTTCCAGTAACAAAAAATGCGTTAGACATTGGTGAACACTCCAAAACAAACTTGATACGTTGCGGGTAATTGACCCGTACTGTCGCGAAAACGCGCATAGGCATTTTCGATCCGGTTCAGCGTCGTCCGGCCGAACATCCCTTGCCGACGCTGCTCCGACAAATGCGTCGCACCTATTCCCTTAAGATCCTTCATTAAGCCCAGCGCACTCTCATAATGCATAATCACTGGCTTGACTGACAATTCTGCCGCATTCAGCCCGGCATCGGCCACGGCCTGTGAAAGCCGGGTGACAGAGTCAAACTGATTGACATGCCGCTGCGTATCAACCGATTGCCAGGCGCGCTCAAGCTCAAACAATGTGCCCTCTGCCAGGGTGGTGATTCCAATCACCCCGCCCGGTTTGACTACTCGCTGCAACTCCCGCAGCGGAACGGCCAGATCCGAGCACCATTGAAGAGCAAGACTGGAAAAGGCCGCATCAAAGTGGTTATCCGGAAATGGCAGCGATTCGGCATCAGCAACACAAAACACGCCTGTGCCATCACAGCGAGCTTTGGCCTGCGCCAGCATGGGTTCTGACAGATCAATGGCTGTGGTCTGGTAACCCATGGCCTGCAGCTGGCGGGTGAAATACCCGGTTCCGCATCCGGTATCCAGCCAGTGGCTGCCTTGTGGCAGGCAGGGTAATGTATCCAGCAATTGGTGCCCTACCTGCCGCTGGAAAGCCGCCGATTGATCATAATGTTTGGCGGCTTTACCAAAACTGGCGGCAATCGCCTGCTTGTCTGAACCAGACACGCTCTGATTCTGTGGTCTAACAGCCACTGTCGGACTGATTTCCTGCATCCTGTACCTCTTCAAAAGACGCATTCAACGATGTTGCCAACGCTTTGACTTGTTGCTCTGTATGGCTGGCAGACAGGGTAATACGTAATCTGGCCTGATTGACCGGCACGGTCGGCGGGCGGATAGCCGACACCCAAATGCCTTTTTCAGCCAGAGCCGCAGACAGGTTGATTGCCAGTTCACTGCTGCCCAGCAATACCGGTTTGATCGGCGTTTCTGTCGCAACCAGACCCACGTCCGGCAGGAGTTCGTCAGCCAGAATATGTCCTAATGCCGCCAGTTTCTCCCTGCGCCAGTCTCCACTCTGGACCAGATCGCAGGCGGTACACAGGGCATGAGCCTGTGCCGGCGGCATCGCCGTCGAGTAGATATAATGCCGCGCAAACTGAATCAGATATTCTGCGACCTCTTCGCTGCACAACACCGCCGCGCCCTGCATGCCGAAGGCTTTGCCAAAAGTGACAATGCAGATCTCAGGTTTAATGCCTGCCTGCGCCGCACTGCCGCGGCCGCCTTCCCCCAGCACCCCGCAACCATGAGCATCGTCAACCATCAGCCAGCTGTCCGTCTCCCGGCACAGGGCTGAAATCGCCGCCAGCGGCGCCTGATCCCCATCCATGCTGAACACGCCTTCCGTCACCACCAGCGTAGCGACACAATCGTCTGATCCGGCGCTCAGCAATGCACCCAAGGCATTGAGATCGTTGTGCGCAAAGCGGCGCATTGTCGCCGGTGATAAGAGGCCCGCTTCCATCAGCGAGGCATGATTCAGCTTGTCCTGGATCAGCCGGTCTGATTTGCCGAGTAAGGCAAACAGCACCGCCTGATTGGCACTGAATCCGGTACTGAAAAGCAAGGCTCTGTCGTACCCCAGCCAATCCGCCAGCCGGTGCTCCAGCTCTGCATGCGGTGCATGATGCCCGGTCACCAAAGGTGAACCGCCACTGCCTGCGCCATAAACAGATAACCCCTGCTGCCAGGCCGCAATTAATTCCGGGCACTGAGCCAGTCCCAGATAATCGTTGCTGGAAAAGTTAATATGCACTTGCGGTTTTCCGGCAAACTGCACGCAGGATGGCTGCCTGTTGAGTGGCTTTCTCTGACGATAGAGTCCCTGCGTCTGTCGCTGACTCAGGGACTGTGATATCCGGGAATTAAACAGAGGCATCGTAGAACAAGTCATCCGCTGCCGGGCGGGCAGCCACACGCTGTGCTACCTGACCAAGCAGTTCATGTTCCTGAACCTCATCCGGCTTAGCGGCTTTTTCCTGGCGGTTAATACCCAGCTTGTTAAACAGCTGCATGTCTTTGTCTTCTTCCGGATTCGGCGTGGTCAGCAGCTTGCATCCGTAGAAAACAGAGTTGGCGCCTGCCATAAAGCACAGTGTCTGAGTCTCTTCACTCATACCCTCACGGCCAGCTGATAAACGAACTGCAGAAGCCGGCATCATAATGCGGGCGACCGCGATAATGCGGACAAAGTCCAGCGGATCGACATCATCCACGCTATCGAGCGGCGTCCCTTTAACTTTCACCAGCATATTGATAGGTACGCTTTCCGGGTGCACCGGCAGATTCGCCAGCTCAACCAGCAGGCCAGCCCTGTCCCGGGCACTTTCGCCCATCCCGATAATGCCGCCGGAGCAAATTTTCATGCCGGCATCACGCACATGTGACAGCGTATCCAGACGATCCTGATAAGTACGGGTGGTAATGATATTGCCGTAATATTCAGGCGAGGTATCCAGATTGTGGTTATAGTAATCCAGCCCGGCATCGGCCAGCGTGTTGGCCTGATCGCCGGTTATCATGCCCAGCGTCATACAGGTTTCCAGCCCCATAGACTTCACACCGCGTACCATTTCCAGCAGGTACGGCATGTCACGCTCTTTGGGGTTTTTCCAGGCCGCGCCCATACAGAAGCGTGTCGCACCCGAGCTTTTGGCTTTCTCTGCCGCATCCAGCACCCGCTCAACTTCCATCAGGCGTTCGCGGTCAACGTCGGTACGGTAGTGGGCGCTCTGCGGGCAGTACTTACAGTCTTCCGGGCAGGCGCCGGTTTTGATCGACAGCAAGGTACTGACCTGAACCTTATTCGGTTCATGGTACTGACGGTGAATTTGCTGCGCTTCAAACACTAAATCCATGAAGGGTTTTTCAAACAGCGCCTGAACTTCTGCAACGCTCCAATTGTGTCTCACTTCCACGTGTAAACCTCGTTAATTGTTCTTATGCCCCGCAGCTTGAATGCGATAACCGCAACAATTCCACGGGTTTGAATAGTTGCAAGTCTACTTTCAGCAAGTACACTGTCAACCACAAAGAAAATACAGGGTTTACATCTGTGCAAAATATAACCAACAAAAAGCGCTCCTCCAACCACTTCACGGCTTCACAGGTGGATTTGGACTACGATCGTCAGCATGTCTGGCACCCGTACACCTCCACCATCAACCCGCTTCCCTGCTACCCGGTGACTCATGCTGATGGCGTGACCCTGTATCTGGAAGATGGCCGGGAACTGGTTGACGGTATGTCTTCCTGGTGGTCGGCGATTCACGGTTACAATCACCCGGTACTGAATCAGGCCGCACACGATCAGCTGGGCAGGATGTCGCACGTCATGTTCGGCGGCCTGACCCACCAGCCTGCGGTTGAATTGTGCCGCAAACTGATTGCCATGACGCCTGAGCCTCTGCAGCAGGTCTTCCTGGCAGATTCCGGTTCAGTGTCGGTGGAAGTGGCTTTGAAGATGGCGCTTCAGTACTGGCACGCCAAAGGTGAATCGCGGGCGAAATTCCTGACGCTGCGACATGGTTATCACGGTGATACCTTTGCCGCTATGTCGGTCACTGATCCCGACAACTCAATGCACAGCCTGTATAAAGGATTTCTGCCAGAGCATCTTTTTGCGGATTCGCCCACGCTCGGCTTTCATGACGAGTGGGATGAGAGTGACATTGCCGACTTCGCCGCCAAACTCGATGATCATCATCAGGACATTGCCGCCGTCATCCTGGAACCTATCGTTCAGGGCGCCGGGGGAATGCGTATCTATCACCCTGCTTTTCTTCGTCGTGTGCGCGAATTGTGCGATGTCTATGGCGTGCTGCTGATCGTCGATGAGATTGCGACCGGGTTCGGCCGGACAGGCAAACTCTTCGCCTGTGAACATGCCGGCATCAGCCCGGATATCATGTGTGTCGGAAAAGCCTTGACCGGCGGCTATATGACCTTAGCGGCGACCCTGACCACCAGGCACCTGGCTGATACCGTGTGCAGTGGTGCCGCAGGTTGCTTTATGCACGGCCCGACCTTCATGGGTAACCCACTGGCCTGTGCGGTGGCCAATGCCAGCCTGTCTTTGCTTGAAACGGGACAATGGCAGCAGCAGGTCAGCCAGATCGAAGCACTGCTGGCTGAATTACTGCCTGCGGTGGCTCAGTCTGACAAAGTAAAAGCCGTCCGCTGGCTCGGCGCAATTGGTGTGGTGGAATTGTATGAACCTGTGGACATGGTCACGATACAGCAAAGTTTTGTAGACAATGGTGTCTGGATTCGTCCATTCGGCCGACTTATCTACATCATGCCGCCATTTATCATTCGTAATCAGGAGCTTAATAAACTTGTTTCCGCCATTTTACAATCATTGAACTAATATCGAAAAACAGACAGATCCTCATGTTTGACCAGATATACTCTATGTAAGAGTCATGGTAAGGCCGTACAGTATCCCTGAACAATCTGCGGCCTATGACAAACATACTGTCAGAAGGTTAAGTATGATGCAGTTACCCCTTTTCCCGCTCAGGCTCTACGTCTTGCCGGGAGGTGTCAGTAAGCTGAGAATTTTTGAGCCCCGCTATACCCGATTAGTGACACTGGCGATGTCCTCAGGCAATGGTTTTGGCTTGTGCATGAAAGATGGTGATTCGCTGTGTCACTTCGGCACCCGGGTCGAAATCGAAGATTTTGAACAATTACCTGACGGATTACTGGGCATCACTATACGGGGCGTAGAAAAATTCGTGATCAACAATCACTGGCAGGAAAAAGACGGCCTGAGATTTGGTGAGGTCAGTGCGATAAAAAACTGGACGCCCAGCTCTACCCGTTTCATCGACAAGCCCATAGCCAATAGTCTGGAAGCCTTGTTCGATGAATACCCCGACTATGCCGCGAATTATCCGGACCCCGATTTTACTGACATGGCCTGGGTCTGCCAGCGATGGCTTGAAATTCTGCCTTTAGAAACCAACCAAAAACAATGGTTTATGAGCAGGAACGATCATCGTGCAGCGCTGTCTTTCCTGCACAATGTGATTGATGAAGAACTCAGACACGACGATTTATAACCCAGCCCTTCAGCCTCGGCCCTCACGGGCTAACCGCTGATCAACCATGCGGCGATAGGCGGCAGATAACACCTGCCTGATGCCGGGCAGCCCCATCAACCAGGCCACAGGCCGCATCCACCAGATTTGTCTGAGCAGCAGTATATAGGCATCCATTTCCTTGTGAACCGCCCCGTCGCTGTCCTGAACGTGCAGCTCTCTCAGCGCTTCAGAGGGCACAATGCCCATCGCGGCCAACGCTTCATCCTGACCGGTAATGTCGTACCATTCCACCAGATGCGGATGCTTTCCCAACCAGGATTCATACCATTTCCGATCGCGGACACAGGTCGGGCAGGCGCCGTCATAAAACACAGTGATTTTGTTCGTTTTCATGAAGGTTCTCCTAGTTGCCGGGCGCTTACTTTCAGTCTGGCTGAATCGTAGTTAACACACATAAAAAACGCAGCGAACGGGTAGTTTGCTGCGTTTTACCAAAGTTGCATCTGAAAGCGGCTAGCCTTCCTCAATCAGTTTCACCAGCAGGTGACCGTCATACATGGCCTGCTTCACCAGCGCGGCGGCAGGCATGGTCGCCTGGGTATAAAAACTGGTTTCTTCAATACGCAGATCCTGATTGTATACAGGCAAAGACTGGCTCTTCACACACTCAAGAATGGCAGGATACAACACCGATTTAGCCTGATTAAACTCCCCGCCGATCAGCACCTTCTCAGGGTTGAACAGATTGACCATAATGGCAATCGCCCGGCCTAAGTGAAAGCCCAGCTCAGTGATCACCTGATAAGCCAGCGGATCGCCCTGTACCGCAGCCTCGCAGATGGTCTCGATCGTCAGTTCTTTGCCGTACAAAGAAGAGGCTTCACCCAGGGCCAGACGGGATTTCACCTGCTGCCTGACGGCCTGCAAACTGGCTACCGTTTCCAAACACCCTTTATTACCGCAATAACAGGGCAGACCATCAGGTTGGATCTGAATATGGCCCAGCTCGCCGATGTTGCCGATCCGGCCCTGCAGCACTTTGTTATCCAGAATGATACCGGCTCCCACCCCATGATGAATGGAGATCAGGATAGAATTCGCCACATCTTTGGCATTGCCGAACAATTGCTCGGCCAGTGCCCAGGAACGGGTATCGTTGCCGATAAACACCGGCAGACCCGTTGCTTCATGAATGGCCGGGCCTAACGGCAAATCTTTCACATCGTAGTGCGGCATTTGCAGCACCATGCCTTTGTCGGAGTTCACTAAGCCCGGTAAAGAAACCGCAATCGCAGTAATCCGATCCAGTTGCTTGGCGTGACGGGCAAAAAAAGATTCAATTT
Organism: Photobacterium sp. SP02; assembly: GCF_038519165.1. Lineage (NCBI taxonomy): Bacteria > Pseudomonadati > Pseudomonadota > Gammaproteobacteria > Vibrionales > Vibrionaceae > Photobacterium > Photobacterium sp. SP02. The sequence goes on along the minus strand of NZ_JASJOJ010000031.1, from coordinate 4,081 downwards.
CACCGAGCAGCTTTTGCAACACGTCATTTTGCGCCAGCTCTTCGATATCCTGACGCTCCTCGAACAGGATATCGCCACCCTGCTCATGCAGCGCGATAGTCAGGTACCCCCGGCCAAGACGAATGCCTAAAAATTGCCAGCCATCATTATCGGGCACTAAGCCAATGGCCGGACGGCCACGATTGCCTGATTCCTGAATTTCAGCTTCTTTGATCAGATGCCCGTCAAACAGCTCTCGGGTGATTTTGGTAATACTGGCTGGCGCTAACTGGCTCTTTTTCGACAGCTCGATGCGGGAAATAGGCCCATACTGATCGATAAGTTTGTAGACGCTTCCGGCATTGTTTCTTTTGATATGATCGATATGACCGGGTTGAGCGACATACATGCTCTGGATCCTCAAAGGTTAACGAATACGCAAGAAGTTGAATTTTTTTACTTTGCGAAGTAATTGTGAAGCCCCTTGTGCCAAGGACGTGAACCCAGTCACGACCCGCCTGTCCCTTTTGGCCTTCGCGTTACCGGGCCAGGCAAACAAGCGCATGATTGAAAGATATGTGGCTCTAGAGACAATGGCGCAGGGTTCTGACATAATACGCGCCCTTTGAGGTTCAGGGTACAAAAACCCCCTTTTCGCGTTAACTTGATTGATTGTTTTGAGGTCAGCCGTGTACAAAATCAATGAAATATTTGAAACCATCCAGGGTGAAGGTGTTTTCACAGGCGTGCCGGCTATCTTTGTCCGTCTGCAAGTCTGCCCTGTCGGCTGTGCCTGGTGTGACACAAAACAAACCTGGAGCGCCGAGCCTCAGGATGAAGTTAACGTCAGCGCTATGCTTGCCAAACAGGGCGACTCGCCAAGCTGGACGTCTCTGGATGCCGACGGCATTGTCAACCTGCTGATTGAGCAGGGATACACCGCACGTCATGTCGTGATTACCGGTGGCGAACCTTGTTTGTATGACTTACGTCCGCTGACTGAACAGCTGGAAGCCAACGGCTTTGGTTGCCAGATTGAAACCAGTGGCACTTACGAGGTGCTGGCCACAGACAATACCTGGGTGACTGTCTCGCCGAAAATTAACATGAAAGGCAAGCTGCCGGTTCTGCCCGGCGCACTGTCACGCGCCAATGAAATCAAGCACCCTGTCGGAACACAGAAAGATATCGACCAGTTAGATGCGCTGTTAGCCGGTGTGCCGCTGCAGGACAAGGTTACCATCGCCCTGCAGCCCATCAGCCAGAAAGCCAGAGCCACCGAGCTTTGTATTGAAACCTGCATTGCCCGTAACTGGCGTCTGTCTATCCAGACACACAAATACCTGTCGATTGCCTGATTAAGCTGACTCTTCAGCCCCACCCTGTTTTCGGTCGTCTCAATTCTTAGATGCTGTCTCAACAGATGAGACGACCGGTCGGGTTTTACATTTCCCTGCCCGCCGCTTACCTATACTCAGCCCAAACACCGAAACCAATCCAGCCGCCTATGATCGGCCATGAGATTGGTACAACACGTGCTGCATTGAGTATTCAGGGGAAATGTTATGCGCACCTATCTGAGACTTGGTCTGAGCCTGTTTCTGGCTGGCCTGCTTTCTGCGTGCGGTGGCGGCGGAGATGATGCAGGCATTCAACCTGCTGAGCTGCCACCCGTCAAAACCAAATTTACCGTCACTGTCGACTTGCCTGCCGGGTTAATGACAGCACAGCAAAGCGTGAGCTGGGGTCCTGTCAGTCAGGCTTACGCGGCCACACCGGATCTGTATCAGGACAACTTTGCTGTACTGTTTATCAATCAGCAGGGCAAAGTGATGGGCCAGGGTGACATCACCAGTTTTGCGCTGACAGACGGCAACTACAGTATTGAAGCTCAGGTGCCACTGCTGCTGCATGGCGTGCTGGTGCTGGATCTCAATGACGTGCCGCAATTTGCCATCGGCGATGACTTGCCGACCAATCTCTTCATGACACCGTTAACGGACACCGAGATCGCCCTGTCCCTGAAAACCACCCTCGCCTACCGTGCGTTGATAAAACGCGTCGCCACAGATGGCCACTGGGGCATATTCAGTGAAACTGTCAGTGATCCCAGTAATATCGATGTCCGGGATGCCGGCGATTTTGTCAATGAGCTGGCTGATGAGCTGAGTGTCACCCTGATCCCCAAACTGGGCCTCAACGGTGTCAGCCTGAGTAATCTGATGTCGCTCAGCATAGTCAACGACATCCTTGAAGGCATCATGACCCGCAAATACACCGAGCTGACGGCACAAAAAGACGAGATAGCCACCATCTTCAATTCGGGTTTCTGGCGACTGGCCAGCCACAGCTCAAACACCGGCAGCACCCTTGAAGCTGACATGATGGACTACAGCAGCCCGGATACAGCTACGAATGAAACCCGCCAGATCGACTGGCGCTGGACCAAAAATGGCGACAGCGATATTTCACTGACAAAAGATTTCACCTACCTCAGCGAACAAGGGCTGGTTCAGTTCGACAGCAAAGAAGACGCGATTAAAGGCCAGATCCTGACCGCCAGCGGCTGGAAAGATCTGTACGAATATTTCAAGGTGCTGATTTCGTCCAGCAGCACCGCCAGCATGACAGATGCCGGGCTCGAAGAAGCCGATGGCCGCAACATTACCATGCGGGTCAACAGCTATTCGCTGGCCGGCCTGAAAATGCATGACTTTCTGACCACCAAAGAAAACCATTTCATGACCCGCTACGTGCCCGCCGACACCACCTTTGGCGAGGCCGCCAAAGGCTACTATTTCACCTGGAATCCGGTGGCCACCCGTATGCTGCTGTGCAACACACAGGTCGGTGGCGACGAATGTACTGTGGCGCCCAGAGACAATCCGACCGTCCCATACACCTCCCTTGAGGATATGGTGTCGGTAGAAGGCGCTGGCAGTATTGAGCAGGTTAACGGGTATCATCTGACCGATAACGTGGTGGTGGAGTTAGTGCTTAACGGCACCCATCAGGCCAACTATTGGGTCAATGTCGGCGGTGATGACTGGATGGTGGTTGAAACCGGTATCTGGGGCGCAGTGTCGGCCCTGGGTAAAGAGATGTTCCAGTTCGCCGTGCCCGATGTCATCAAACAACTGGCCAACCATTACCCCTTTGACACACCCTACTTATTTTTAGTCGTCGAGCAAGGGGCGGTTCATCAGGGCGAGGCGATTCTGAAAGACACCGACTACCACTTTGCCGGCTTTAATGACGCCGCCAAAAACGAGATCTATGCGGTGACTTCCCGTGACAATCTGCCTGCTTTTGGTGACTGCAACTTTGGCAATACCTCCCCGGCCACTGAAGATCAGTTCCTCAATTCAGTGACAGAATGTGGCGGCGATGAGCGTTTCGTGACAGACAGCGTCAACAACCTGGTTGATCAGCATCTGGTGCAAATCTCCACAGACCCGAGCTCGCTGGGCGAGCTGGAAACCCTGATTCTGAAAAGCGACAACACCTGGGAGTATTATCTTAATACCGTCTTGCAACCGGGCAGCAGCAATCGCAGCTGGCTGTTGAATGACAAGGGTTTTCTGCGCCTGACTGAAAACAGCAATGACACTTTCAGCGATTACCAGCTCTGGGCACTCACCCACAAGAAATATCAGGATCGTCCGATTCTGGCGGTTAAATATTTCAGCCAGACCGACATAGGCGGGGCCAATAACAGCGTGATTGATAACCTGATGACCAAGCAATACGTCCCTGACACTCTGGTTGCCTGCACGGCCAATGATTCCGGCTGGAACAGCGGCAGCCAAATGCCGGCAACAGCGCAAACCAAAGCGGCCTTCACCAGCCAGGCAGCCAGTTGTACCGTCAGCTGGGAAGGCAGAACACCGCGTTTCACCCAGAGCATGCTGGCAGGTAAAGCCCTGACGTTCAGCGATGCCTCGCGTCATCTGGTCTTAAATGCGCAGGCTGACAGCCAGAGCGGCTTTAATACCGGTAGTTACAGAGACAGTGACGGCTGTGGTTTTGACATCCCGATCCGCTGGAAACTGGAAGCGGACGGCACTCTGTATTACGAAAATGCTGGACAGGTCAAAGTCGT